>NZ_KV786635.1:32798-52871 GCF_001806955.1 Burkholderia sp. HMSC10F09 | reverse complement strand
CGACCTTCATCGCCGAATTCTCGACCGACAGGCGCCGCGGCTTCATGGGCAGCTTCCTCGAGTTCGGTACGCTGATCGGCTATACGCTCGGCGCAGCGACGGTCGCGCTGCTGACCGCGATGCTCTCGCAGGAAGCGCTGCTGTCGTGGGGCTGGCGCGTGCCGTTCTTCATCGCCGGTCCGCTCGGCCTCGTCGGCCTGTACGTGCGGCTGAGGCTCGAGGAAACGCCGGCGTTCAAGAAGGAAGCCGAAGCGCGCGAAGCGGACGAACGCGCGCGACCGAAACAGACGCTCGGCGCGCTGCTCGTCGAACAGTGGAAGCCGCTGCTGCAATGCGTCGGCCTCGTGCTGATCTTCAACGTGACCGACTACATGGCGCTGTCGTATTTGCCGAGCTTCATGTCGTCGACGCTGCACTTCGACGAATCGCACAGCCTCGTGCTCGTGCTGATCGTGATGGTGCTGATGATGCCGATGACGCTGTACGCGGGCCATCTGTCCGACCGGATCGGCCGCAAGCCCGTGATGATGTTCGGCTGCGTCGGGCTGCTCGTGCTGTCCGTGCCCGCGCTGATGCTGATTCGCAGCGGCGCGATGCTGCCGGTGTTTGCCGGGATGCTGATCTACGGCACGCTGCTGTCGACGTTCACCGGCGTGATGCCGTCCGCGCTGCCCGCGCTGTTTCCGACGCACGTGCGCTACGGCGCGCTCGCGATCGGCTTCAACGTGTCGGTGTCGCTGTTCGGCGGCACGACGCCGCTCGTCGCCGCCTGGCTCGTCGATCGCACCGGCGACCTGATGATGCCCGCGTACTACCTGATGGGTGCGTCGTTCATCGGCATCGTGTCGGTGCTCGCGCTGCGCGAGAGTGCGCGCCGGCCGCTGCCGGGCTCCGCGCCGTGCGTCGGGAGCCGCGCCGAGGCCATCGCGCTGATGCGCGGCGAAACGGACGATGCGCGTATGCGCGACCGCAAATTCGCGCCGGCCGGCGAGCGCGCGTGACCGATGCGGCGCGCGAGCGTCGCGATCGCGCGCCCGAGTCGCTTCGCCTTCGTGAACACGTTCGGCATCCGATGGCGACAACGAAAAAACGCGGCGGCGCCGGACGATTCGCTTCGTCCGGCGCCGCCGCGAGGCGCGTGGCAAACGGCGTTCAGTACACGGGATGCCCGCTGATCAGGCTCGGCAGCCAGGTCGAGAAGAACGGCAGATACGTGACGATGTTGATCGCGCTGAAAATCGCGATGTAGTAAGGCCATGCCATCTTCGTCGTCTCGCCGATCGACACGTTGCCGATCGCGCAGCCGACGAACTGCACCGAACCGATCGGCGGGTGCACGAGGCCGAGCGAGCAGTTCAGCAGCAGCATGATGCCGAACTGCACGGGGCCGACGCCGCATGCCATCGCGATCGGCAGGAACAGCGGCGTCGTGATCAGGATGTGCGCGGCCATGTCGACGAACGTGCCGAGAAACACCTGGATGATGTTGATGTACAGCAGCATCAGCCACGGCGCGGCCGTCGACTGCTTCAGCAGCCCTTCGATCGCATCGGGAATCTCGAGATACGACATCTGGAAGCGCAGCATGTTCGACACCGCGATCAGCAGCAGCACGACGCCCGTCGTACGCGACGCATGCGACAACGCGCGGCGCAGCTTGTCGAGCGTCAGCGTGCGATAGACGATCGCCGTCAGCACGAGCGAATAGACGACCGCGATCGCCGCCGCCTCGGTCGCGGTCGCAATGCCCTTCGCGACGCACACCAGGATGATCGCGATCACGAGCAGCCCGGGCACCGCGCCGACGAAGCTGCGCGCGACCGCATACCAGCCGGGAAACGCGGGCAGCGCGGACGAGCCGTCCGCGCGGCGCGGATAGCCGTGACGCACGGCCTGCCAGTACGCGGCGGCCAGCACGAAGCCCATCACCCACAGCACGGGCAGCAGCCCGGAGAACAGCAGATCGCCGATCGACACGCCGCTGACCGGCTGGCCGTGCAGCATTCCGGTGATCCCCTGCGCGGCGAACGCGTAGATGATCATGTTGGTCGACGTCGGCATCAACGCGCCGGCGAGCGACGCGTGCGTCGTCACGTTCACGGCGTACGCGGCGCTGTAGCCTTCGCGCTTCATCAGCGGAATCACGACGCCGCCCATCGCCGACGTATCGGCCGTCGGCGAACCGGACACGCCGCCGAACAGCGTGCACGCGACGACGTTCGCCATCCCGAGCCCGCCGCGGAAGTGGCCGACGGTCGCCTGCGCGAAGCGCAGGATCCGGTCCGCGATGCCGCCGTGCAGCATCAGCTCGCCGGAAAAGATGAAGAACGGCACCGCGAGAAACGAGAACGCGTTCATTCCCGAAATCATCGACTGCATCGCGGTCGCGATCGGCAGCCCTTCGACCATATAGGTCAGCACGCAGGCTATCCCGAGCGCGAACGAGACGGGCACGCCGAGCACGAGGAAAATCAGAAAACTGACGGACAGGATCGCGAGTTCCATGGCGTTTTATGGTCTTGAAGCGCGACGAAGCGCGAGCAGGTGCTCGAGCGAGAACAGGATGATCGCGACCGCCGCAGGAATCGTGATCAGATAGCGCACGCCTTCGGGCAGGCCGATGATCGGAATGCGGTCGCCCATCGTTTCGACGGCCATGCTGCCGCAGCCGACGAGGATCGCGATCGCGAAGCCGATCAGGCTCAGATGCTGAAACGCGACGACCGCGTCGCGCGCACGCGGGTTCAGCCGCCGCACGAATGAGTCGAGGCCGATATGGCCGCCGTCGCGCACCTTCATCGCGGCGCCGAACATCGCGATCACGATCACGAGCAGCAGCGCGATCGGCTCGACGAAGTCGGGCGCGTTCTCGAACACGTAGCGCATCACGACTGCATAGAACACGAGCACCGTGAGCGCCGCGAGACAAAGCGACGCGATCACGGCCAGCACGCGGAACAGCACGTCGTTCACGCCGCGCAGCACCGGCACCGGATGCGGCCGCGCCGCCGCGGCACCGTCGGCGGCAGCCGAGGCCGGCGCACCGGCGGCCGCTCCGTCCAGGGAAGTGTGACGCGTCACTTGATGGCCTCGATCTCGTCGACGATCTGCTTCATCTGCGGCGTCTTCTCGTACTTGGCCCAGAGCGGCTGCATCGCCTTCACGAAGGCCGCGCGGTCGACCTGCGACGCCGGCACGATCTTCGCGCCGCCCTTCGTCACGATCTGCTGCGCGGACGCCTCGCGCGCGGTCCACAGCTTCTGGTAGTACGGCACCGAATCGGCGGCCGCCTTGCGGATCGCCGTCTGTTCTTCCGGCGTCAGCTTGTCCCACACCTTCTTCGAGAATACGAGCACCTCGGGCGTCATCGCGTGCTGCGTTTCCGAGTAGTCGGGCGCGACCTCGAAGTGCTTCGTTTCCTCGTAGGACGGCAGATTGTTCTCGGCCGCGTCGACGAGGCCCGTCTTCAGGCCCGTGTAGACCTCGGCGAACGGCATCGGCGTCGGCGTGCCGCCCATCGCCTTGATCTCGTCGACCATCAGGTCCGACGGCTGCACGCGCACCTTGAGCCCCTTCATGTCGGCCGGCGAACGCACCGGGCGCTTCGCGTAGATCGAACGCGCGCCGCTCTCGTAGAACGTCAGCGCGATCATGCCCTTCGCGGCGAACGCGTCGAGGATCTTCTGGCCGGCCGGGCCGTACATCGCCTTGCGGAAATGGTCGATGTCGCGGAACAGAAACGGGAACGACGGGATCAGCGATTCCGGCACGATCTCGTTGAACGACGCGCCGTTCACGCGCGCCATGTCGATCGCGCCAATCCGCACCTGATCGACCGTGTCCTTCTCCGAACCGAGCGCGCTGTTGCCGAACACCTTGATCGAATCCTTGCCGCCCGTCAGCTTCGACAGCTCGTCGCCCATGTACTTCACCGCCATGTTGGTCGGGAAGTTGTCGCCGTGCACGTCCGCCGAGCGGAACACGCGCGCGTGAGCCGATGCCGCGAAGCCGGCGAGGAGCGCAACGGCCAGCGCAGTACGGGAGCGGGTGAATCGGTGCTTCATCGTCAGTCTCCTTGATGGTTGCGGCTCGGCGATCCTCCGGCACGCGTTCGTCGGCGAGGTACGCTGCGGCGCGCCGGCATGCCGGCCGCCTGGCTGCGAGCGGTTTCGGGCGCCGTAGTCGTACGTCGTATGATGTGTTGCGCCAATGTACGTCGGTTAATCGTTTAACTCACTTGGTGCATACCCCTAGAAACGCGCCCCACCACGGTCTTTTGCCCAGAAAGTGGAACGGGCTTCTCCATTCTCGCGCAGTTTTGCGAAACGTTTTCCGGAACCCGTCCACAACGGAAACCGCCCCGCTGTTTTGCCGTTTTCGGGCCGCCGCTGCACACTCTTTCGCCGGTCGGCGGATCGTTATAGGATGACTGACCACAATCGCCCCACGCCGCATGTCACGAGCATGCATCGGCCCGGGCACCGGCCGCGCGACCGCGGCCCTGCCCGCCGCGCCCGCCCCGCAACACCGCGCAGCACCCGATACCCCCAACCGCATCGGATGCAACCGATGCCCTTCAGGAGACAGCGTGATGACATCCCGTAGATTCCGGCCGCACGCGCGCCCGCGCGCGCTCGGCCTGCTGGCGGTCCTGCTCGCGTCGGCCGCGACGCTCGCCGCATGCGGCGGCGACGAGCCCGGCGCGAGCGCCGCCCTGGCGGCCGCACCGTCGGCGAACAGCGTGTTCCAGGTCGGCACGACGACGGTCGACCCGAACCTGCCCGCGGAGCCCGCGTTGCCGACCGACGCGCAGGTCTGCAGCACGCTCGAAGCGAGCAATACGCTCGTCAGCCGTCCGGACGGCTCGCTGCCGCCGGAGGCCGATCCGTCGCCGTCCGGCGTCGGCAAGGCCGTATCGGCCGCGACGGCGAATCCCGACCAGGCGCGCATCCAGGCCGCGCTCGACGCCTGCGGCGCGGCCGTCGACGCCGAAGTCGGCGCGGCAATCGCCGCCGCCGATGCGGCCGCGACCGCATCGCAGAAGGCGGCGGCCGTGCCGAACGTGAACCTCGCCGGCGCGTCGGGCGAAACGCTCGCGCAACCGAAGTACCGCGCGAGCAAGTTCGCGGTGCGGCTCGTCGTGAACCATGCCGGCGCCGGCAACGGCTTCATCAGCGGGCCGCTCACGTTGCCGTCCGGCGTCACGCTGTGGATCGACAAGGGCGTCACGCTGTATGCATCGCGCGACGTGAAGGCGTATGCACCGAACGTGGCGGGACCGTATTGCGGCAACACGGCCGTCAGCGCGACGAAGGCCGGCAGCTCGTCGAACTGTCTCGCGCTGATCACCGGCACGAACCTCGTCAACGCGGCCGTCGTCGGCGACGGCCGGATCGACGGGCGCGGCTACGCGGAACTCGTGACGTCCGACGCGAAATATCCGCTGATGAAGGTCGACATGACCTGCTCGAACACGTACGCGGCCTACCGCAACGGCACCGTCGCGCCGGACGGCACCGCGTGCGACGACGGCGGCACCGTCGTCGATTCGAAATCGACCGTGCGCAACATGACGTGGTGGGATCTCGCGTATCTCGGCAACATGGTGCAGAACGGGACGACCGGCTTCGGCTCGCAGTCGAACTTCCGGCTGATGGTGTTCAACTACGCGAAGAACCTGACGCTGTACCGCATCACGCTGAACAACAGCCCGAACTTCCACGTCGTGCCAAGCGGCATCGACGGCCTGACCGTCTGGAGCGTGAAGGTGCAGACGCCGACGCTCGCCGCGTTCGCGAATCCGGCCGGCAACGGCAATCCGCTGTACAACGGCCAGACGTTCAACGCCGACAACGTGAAGAACACCGACGCATTCGATCCGGGCTCCGCGTCCAGGCCGATCTCGGCCGCACTGTCGACCGGCAGCACGACGGCGTCGGCCAGCCCCGTTTCGTTCGACGGCTATCTGAAGAACGTCGTGTTCGCCTACAACTACGTGAGCACCGGCGACGACGACATCGCGCTGAAAGGCGGCAACAACCCGTCGCCGGCCGGCTCGCAGCTGCTCGGCATCGACGGCAACCGCGACGTGCGGGCGGACCGCAAGTGGGGCATCGCGATCGCGCATAACCACATCTACTGGGGGCACGGGATCTCGATCGGCAGCGAGACGAACGGCGGCGTGACGAACGTGCAGGTCTACGACAACTCGTTCCAGGATTCGGAGGAAGGGTTGCGGATCAAGTCGGATTACGCACGCGGCGGCGAAGTCAGCCAGATCCACTACGCGAACATCTGCATTCGCGACGCGAAGAACGCGCTGCTGTTCACGCCGTACTACAGCACCAAGGCCGTGCCGGCCGGCGGTCCGCTCTATCCGAACTTCCACGACATCTCGCTCGCGAACGTCGCGATCTTCGGCGAGGCGGGCGTCAAGCTGCAGGGGTTCGAAGCCGATACCGGCGGCTACGGTGAACCGGCGTTCCCGCTCGCGATGACGTTGACCGACGTGGTCGCCGATTCGCCCGACAGCATCTCGGTGATCGCCTCGGACGCGAACCTGACGCTGCATAACGTGAACCTGCCGATATTCGCATCGACGGCGAACCGCGTCGTCGTCGACGGCACGGCGACGCACAACGCGCGTCCGGCCAACGTCGTCGACTGCAGCAAGGCGTTCGTCGACTTCCCCGGCATCGACCAGTCGAATCCGTTCGGGACGACGTGGGCGCCGTCGTTGTAAGCACCGCGTCGCGCGGGTGAGCCGAGCCGGGTTGCCTGTGCGTGCAGCACGCGTGCCGCCGGCGCCGGGCTTCGACGCGGCGCCGACTCGCCCCACTCGGCGCCCGCGCGCCTCGGTCGCGGCCTCCATCGCACGAGCAGGCACGCGCGATGCGCCGCCGTGCGCATCCGTCAATCCGACAGGAGGCACGCGATGCAGACGACGAAACGCTCGGCAGGACCGAATCCGGACGAACCGTTGAATCCCGGCGACGAAGGGCCGCCCGACGCGCCGGGCGTCGGCGAGGATCTGTGCGGCGCATGCCACGGCACCGGGATGGTCGAGGGCCGGCCGTGCACGGTGTGCGGCGGGACCGGCAAGGTGCTGCAGGGCATCGGCGGCGGCTGAGCGCCGCGGGCCTGTGCGGGCGGCGCGGTCAGCGGCCGAGCCGCCGTTCGCGCAGAAACGCGTTCAGCTCGCCGCCCGCGTGCTCGATATGCCGCTTCAGCAACGACGCGGCCGCGCGCGCGTCGCCCTTGCGGCACAGCGCGACGAGTTCCGCATGCTCGGACTCGGCGACGTCGCGCGCGGCCTGCGACAGCGACAGCTGCACGCGCGTGTAGCGATCGGTCTGCTGCAGCAGCGAGGCGACGATCGCCGCCGTCTTCGGCTGCTCGGCGCGCGACAACAGCACGTGATGCAGCTCGGTATTCAGTTCGCCCCAGCGGCCGGACTGGCTCGCGTGCAGCACCTTGCTGTATTCGGCGAGAATCGCGTCGAGCCGTGCAAAATCTTCCGCGGTCAGCTTCGGGATGGATTTTTTCAGCAGCACGGGTTCGAGCAGCGCGCGCAGTTCGAACAGCTCCGTGATGTCTTCCGGCGACAGCTCCGACACGACCGCCCCCTTGTGCGGCAGGATCTTCACGAGCCCTTCGCTTTCGAGCTGCACGAGCGCTTCGCGCAGCGGAATGCGGCTGATGCCGAGTTCGGTCGCGAGCGCGTCCTGGCGCAGCTGATAGCCGTCGACGTATTCGCCTGACAGAATGCGGCGGCGCAGTTCGTTGGCTGCGGCTTCGGCGCGCGTCGCATAGACCAGCGCGGGGCGTTTCTCGTTCATGTTTGCGGTTTCGGCTAGACCGTCGGCGCGCGGCGGCGCGACGGTGGATATTGCATATTTTCTACGATATTAGCAGAGCGTTTTCGCGCGACGAACCGCTGAATGCGCGCATCGCGCCGTGTGCCAGGTCGCGCCGACGCGAAAAAGCCACCGCGAACGGTGGCTTTCGTAGATCGATCGGGATTCGGCTGGACGCCTACGATGCCGTGCGCCGCTGCGCGTCCGCATCGACGTCGCGCAGCGATTTCCCGCGCGTTTCCTTCGCGACGCCGACGCAGACGATCGAGATCGCGGCCGCGACGACGAGATAGATCGCGATCGGCGTCGACGAGTGATAGCGCTCGAGCAGCGACAGGCCGATCAACGGCGCGAGCGAGCCGGCCAGCAGCGGCGCGACCTGATAGCAAAGCGAGAGCGCGGTATAGCGCACGTTGGTCGGGAACATCTCGGTCATCAGCGCCGAATACGGCGAATACGCCATCGACTCGATGAACAGGCCCAGTACGATCGCGGCCATGATGATCCAGTCGTTGCCGGTGTCCATCATCGGAAACGCGACGAACCCCCAGCACGCGGTGAGCATGGCGCCGGTCAGATACACGGGCTTGCGGCCGACGAGGTCGGACATCAGCCCCATCAGCGGGATGAAGAAGAAGTGGATCGCGTTCGCGGCGAACATCAGCTTCAGGATCCGCGTGGTGTCGGCGCCGACGACGAGCTTCAGGTACGTCAGCGAGAACGTGACGACCATGTAGTAGAGGATGTTTTCCGCGAACCGCGCGCCGATGCCGATCAGCACCTCGCGCCAGTGATGCCTGAGCACGTGCATCACGCCGAGCTGCTTCTCCTGGTTCCGTTCGCGGCGCGCCTGCGCATCCTTGAAGATCGGCGCGTCGTCGACCTTGCGGCGGATCCAGAAGCCGATCAGCACGACGACCGCCGAGAACCAGAACGCGGCGCGCCAGCCCCACGAAAGAAACTCGGACTCCGGCAGCGAACTCGACAGCACGAGCAGAATGATCGTCGCGACGAGATTGCCGGCCGGCACGCCGGCCTGCGGCCAACTGGCCCAGTAGCCGCGACGGTTGTCGGGGCTGTGCTCGCTGACGAGCAGCACCGCGCCGCCCCACTCGCCGCCGAAGGCGAAGCCCTGGATCAGCCGCAGCGTGACGAGCAGGGCCGGCGCCCAGTAGCCGATCGCATCGAACGTCGGCAGGCAGCCCATCAGAAACGTCGTGACGCCGACGACGATCAGGCTCACCTGCAGCAGATGCTTGCGGCCGAACTTGTCGCCGTAGTAGCCGAACACGAGCCCGCCGATCGGGCGAGCGGCAAACCCGACCGCATACAGCGCGAATGCGGCGAGCAGCCCGTCGACCGGATTGCCGGTCTTCCTGAAGAAGTGCGTGCCGAAAACCAGCGCGGACGCCGTGCCGTACAGAAAGAATTCGTACCACTCCGCGATCGATCCGACCATCGATGCGGCGACTACGCGCTTCAACGCGCTTTTGGACGCCGCACGCTGCGCGGCGGCATTACTGGGCGACACTGCGTCGCCGACCTGACCTGTCATGGGTGTCTCCTGTTCATGTCTTGCGTTGTGCTTTCTGCTTCTTTACGCGAGCCTGCTCGCGACACGATTTTATACAATATTCATTACGCAATCCAACAGGATGGAAATACGCGGCTCGCCGGCGGCGGGGCGGTGCGAAGTCGGTCGCTCAGCGCGCGCCGCGTTGCCAGCTCCGCGCCTTTTCCGCACGGCACGGCGTGACCCTGCTGCGTACGCCGCAACATTCCGGGCCGCGCCCTTTTAACTTTATATTGTATAAAATATCCGAAGCATCTAGAATGCGTTCATCGGCGTGCGAGGTCGGCCGGCGGCGAAGCCGCGGCCACCTTGCACGGACGAGGAGACGAGCGCACACAGGCCACGCCGCGGGCGCCACGGCAGTTGATCCAATCTGAAAGAGGAAACGTGATGAGCGACAACATTTTTACCGGCACCATTCCTGCGCTGATGACGCCCTGCACGGCCGACCGCCAGCCCGACTTCGACGCACTGGTGAAGAAGGGCAAGGAGCTGGTGGAAATCGGCATGCGCGCGGTCGTGTACTGCGGTTCGATGGGCGACTGGCCGCTGCTGACCGAAGCGCAGCGTCAGGAAGGCGTCGCGCGCCTGGTCGCGGCCGGCGTGCCGACGATCGTCGGCACCGGCGCGGTGAACTCGAAGGAAGCCGTGTCGCACGCGGCGCACGCGGCCGCCGTCGGCGCGCACGGCCTGATGGTGATTCCGCGCGTGCTGTCGCGCGGCGCGTCGCCGGCCGCGCAGAAGGCGCACTTCTCCGCGATCCTGAAGGCCGCGCCGAATCTGCCGGCTGTGATCTACAACAGCCCGTACTACGGTTTCGCGACGCGCGCCGATCTGTTCTTCGAGCTGCGTCGCCAGCATCCGAACCTGATCGGCTTCAAGGAATTCGGCGGCGCGGCCGACATGCGCTATGCGGCGGAGAACATCACGTCGCAGGACGATAGCGTGACGCTGATGGCCGGCGTCGATACGCAAGTCTTCCACGGCTTCGTCAACTGCGGCGCCGCGGGCGCGATCACCGGCATCGGCAACGCGCTGCCGCGCGAAGTGCTGCACCTCGTCGAGCTGTGCAAGAAGGCGGCGCAAGGCGATGCGGTCGCACGGGCGCGCGCGAAGGAACTCGAGTCGGCGCTGGCGGTGCTGTCGTCGTTCGACGAAGGCTGCGACCTCGTGCTGTTCTACAAGTACCTGATGGTGCTGAACGGCGACAAGGAATACACGCTGCACTTCAACGAAACCGACGTGCTGAGCGACGCGCAGCGCAACTACGCGGAAACGCAGTACACGCTGTTCCGCAACTGGTACGCGAACTGGTCGAAGACGCTCGGCTAAGCCGGCGCACGATGCACCGACGCGGCAGCCGCAGCGGCTGCGCGCACCACGAGGCCACGGGATGTTTCCGTGGCCTTTGCGTTGATCGCGCCGAGGCGTGCCGATACGCACCGACGCGCGAACGGGCACCGCTATCTGCGCGCGGACGCACGCGCCGCGAATCGCGCTTCCATGCCGTCGATCTTCACGAGCAGCGTTTCGCTGATTTTCCGCGCATGACGCGGCATGTCGGGCGTCGACAGCAGCGCTTCGATGCGCGCTCTCCAGTAACTCGGACAACTCACGCGCGCGGCGCCCGGCTGATACGCCTTCGTGCCGCTATCGCTTTCGAGCATCGCGATCATTTTCTGAATGTGCGACAGCTCGCGTTCGACATAGTCTCTCGTCAGCATGTTGATCCTGCCCCCCGAAACATGACACCCCCGACCTGCTGCTCGCGCTGCCGCCGTATCCCCGTGTGCGTAAAGATTGCGCGTGCTCGACGATGACGGTACGCGCGGCGTGTGTCGGAATCTTGTCGGCGCGGCGCGTCGTACCGCGCTATCGTCCGATCAATGACGCCGCGGTCGAGGCGGCGTCCCGCAGCGCGCAAAACGTCGGTATCGAAATGTGCGCCAGCACGCCGAACCGCGAGCCTGTTGCCGATCGTAGACATTCCGCATCGCAGCAGCATCCCCAAAACTGGGGGCGCTTGCTAGAATCGATCGCACGGCATTCGTTCGACGGGTGGGCGCTGATCGTCCAGCTCGAACGTGCGGCGGCGCGCATGCGCCAACGGGGGTACGGGGATGACCACGATACGATCGGCGGACGAGTCGATCGCGGCGCTCTATGCGGCCGCCATCGATCCCGAACAGTGGCATGTCGCGCTTCGGGCGCTCGTCGCCCTCGCCGATGCGCGCGCCGCGAACTGCTTCGTGCACGACGCGCGCACCGGCCGATTCCTCGAATACCGCTTCACCGGTTACGGCTCGGGCTGGGCCGACGCGTATGCGAGCCACTATCACAGCCTCGATCTCGCGCGCGAGGTGCTGATGCGCGAACCCGCAGGCCGCATGTATCCGATGCACCGCTTCCTGCCGGACAGCGTGATCGATCGCAGCGAGTACTACCAGGACTTCTATATCCGCGAAGGGCTGCGCTATTCGTGCGGCGGCATGCGGCTCGAAGGCGATCGACGGCTGATCCTCGCCGTGCATCGCCCGGTCAATCACCGGCCTTACGACGCGCATACGGTGCGCGAACTCCAGCGCGTGCTCGATCATTTGCCGAACGTCTTTCGCGTGCGCGAAACGGCCGCGCAGACGCACGATCGTGCGCCGATGATGGCCGCGGCGCTCGATGCGCTGCCGCGTGCGGTGATCGTCGTCGACGACACGCTGCGCGTGCGCTATCTGAATGCGGCCGCGAGCGCGCTGCTCGGCGAATCGACGGAGCTGCGCGTGCAGGCCGACCGCCTCGTCGCATCGTCGCCGCAGTTGGCGCCGCAACTGGCGCAGCGCGTGAAGGATGCGTGCGCGCCGCCGCACGTCGCCGCGCCGCAACCGCTGTATGCGCTCGATCGCGAGCGTCGCCCGACGTTCGAAATTCAGGTCGTTCCGCTCAAGCCGCAGTTGACCGCGTCGCTCGACCGCGACACGCGTCCGCTTGCGATGCTGCTGCCGCGGCGTCCGTTCCGCGGCGCCGCGCGGCCGCTCGCCGAAAGCGCACCGTTCGCGCTGACGCCGGCCGAAATGGCCGTCGCGACCGGCATCGCGGGCGGTCTGACGCCCGCCGAATATGCGCAGCGCAACGGCGTGCGCATCAGCACCGTACGAAGCCAGATCAAGTCGATCTTCGCGAAGACGGGCGTGCGGCGGATCGCCGATCTCGTCGCGCTGTTCGGCGACTGACACCCGTGCCGCCGGCGCGCGGCGGGCCGGTCAGGCATCGCGCGCGCCGCGCATCCGCGCAAACGCCTCGCGCAAGTCCGTGCAGAACGCTTCGCCGATCATCGACAGCGGCTGCGACGCGGACGTCACCAGATAGAAGTGATCGGGCACGATCGGCTCGAACGGCTTGACCGCGACTCGATGGCCTGCATACGCGGCCGTCACCGGATCGATCAGCGCGACGCCGGCGCCGTTCGCGACGAACGCGACGATCGTCTGCGACAGCTGCGCCTCGATCGACAGCCCGCGCGACACGCCCGCTTCGACGAATACGCGGTCGATCGCGCTGCGCGCCTCGAAGCTCGGCGGAAACGAGATGAAGGCTTCGTCGCGTAGGTCGTCGGGGCGGATCACGCGCTTGCGTGCGAGCCGATGCGTACGCGGCACGATGCAGCACATCGGCGCGTCGGCAAGCCGCTCGCTGCGTACGGCCGGATGCGGCACGGGCTCCGCGATCAGCCCGACGTCGCACTGCCCCGATGCGATCTTGTCGACGACCGTCGACGCGCTGTGCGCGAGCAGCGTGATGTCGACGCCCGGATGCGCGCGCGCAAAACGCGTGATGCGCTCCGGCAGCAGGTCGAGCGCGACGGCCGGCGAGCCGGCCACGCGCAGCGTGCCGCGCCGCATCGCGCGAATCTGCTCGGCGGCCTGCGCGACGCGATCGAGCCCGACGAACGCGCGCTCGACTTCCTCGTACAGCACGCGCGCCTGCGCGGTGGGCGTGAAACGCCCCTGCTGCCGCTCGAACAGCACGAACCCGACGCGCGCCTCCAGATCGGCGATCAGCCGGCTCACGGCCGGCTGCGAAATATGCAGATCGCGCGCCGCGCGCGTGACCGTATGGCGCTGCATCACGGCGCGGAACGCTTCGATCTGGCGGATTCTCAGTGAAGGCGTCGTCATAACATTGGGTTATGGGTCGTTGATCAACCTGTATTGGACAGCCCATTTTGCCTGTCCGAACATCGATCCCGCAACGTACATTCCGCCACGAAGGCCGCCGCCATGCACCATAACATCCCTATCCCGAACTCCCCACGCCGGAGCCGCCGATGAACGTGCGCCGCTTCGACGTCGTCGTCGCGGGCGGCGGGCTCGTCGGGATGGCGCTCGCCTGGGGCCTCGCGCGGCTCGGCGAGCGCGTCGCCGTGTGCGACGGCGACGACATCGCATTCCGCGCGGCACGCGGCAATTTCGGGCTCGTCTGGGTGCAGGGCAAGGGCGGCCGCTGCCTGCCGTATGCGCGCTGGTCGCGCGAATCGTCCGAGCGCTGGGGCGCGTTCGCCGCGCAGCTGCAGCGCGAGACGGGCGTGGACTGCGGGTTCGAGCGGCCGGGCGGCATCGAACTGTTCGAGCATGCGGCCGACATGAACGACGCGATCGCGCTGCTCGAATCGCTGCGCCGCCAGGACGCGGCGCTCGCCTACGAAGCGCTCGATCCGGCCGCGCTGCGCAGCCGCATTCCCGCCGCGTCGGCCGCGCTGGCCGGCGCGCTGTGGTCGCCGAACGACGGCCACGCGAATCCGCTCTACACGCTGCGCGCCTTGCTGCAGGCGTTCGTGCAAAGCGGCGGCGTCTATCTGCCGCGTCACGACGTCGTCGAGATTCGCCCGCGCGCGGGCCGCTTCGACGTGGAGACGCGCGACGTGCGGCTCGAAGCCGCGCGCGTCGTGCTCGCGGCAGGCCTCGACAATGCGCGGCTCGCGCCGATGGTCGACATGGCTGCGCCGATCTCGCCGCTGCGCGGGCAGATCATGGTGACCGAACGGCTCGCGCCGTTTCTCGCCTATCCGACGCTCGTCGTCCGGCAAACGCAGGAAGGCTCGGTGCTGCTCGGCGATTCGGCCGAAGACGTCGGCTTCGACGACGGCCAGACGCGCCCTGCGATGGCCGACATCGCGCGCCGCGCACGCACCGCGTTCCCCGCGCTCGCGCATGCACGGATCGTACGCGCGTGGGGCGCGCTGCGGATCATGACGCCGGACGGACTGCCCGTCTACGAAGCGTCGCGCACGCACCCCGGCGCGTATCTCGCGATCTGTCACAGCGGCGTGACGCTGGCCGCGACGCACGCCGATCTCGTCGCGCCGTGGATTGCCGGGCGCGCGACGCCGGCCGAGCTGTCCGCGTTTACGACCGCGCGTTTCGCCGCATCGAAGGAGGCCCGGCATGTTTGAATCGGTTGTTCCCGCCGACGCGATACGCGAACGCGTACGCCTTCATATCGACGGCATCGCGCACGACGTGCCGGCCCATTACAGCGTCGCGGCTGCGCTGCTCGCGGCCGGCACGCTCGCCTGCCGCTCGACGGCCGTCAGCGCTTCGCCGCGCGGGCCGTTCTGCATGATGGGCGTCTGCTTCGACTGTCTCGTCGAAGTGGACGGCGTGCCGAACGTGCAGGGCTGCATGACGCCCGTGCGCGACGGAATGCAGGTGCGCGCGATGCACGGCAAAGCGAGGCTCGCATGACGCGGCGCACATGCGATCTGCTCATCGTCGGCGCAGGGCCGGCCGGCATGGCGGCCGCCGTGGCCGCACGCTCCGCCGGGCTGTCGGTCGTCATCGCGGATGAAGGTCCATCGCCGGGCGGACAAATCTATCGCAATCTCGCCGATGTGCCGGCGAAGCTCGCGCAGTGGCTCGGCCCCGACTATGCGGCGGGACGCCCGCTGATCGACGGGCTGCTCGCGAGCGGCGCGCACTATCTGCCGCGCAGCGTGGTCTGGCAGATCGCGTTCGAGCCGGAGCCCGTCGCGATGCTGACGCTCGGCGGCGCCGCGCGCGGCACGCTCGAAATCGATGCACGCGCGGTACTGATCGCGACCGGCGCGCAGGAGCGCCCGTGGCCCGTGCGCGGCTGGACGCTGCCCGGCGTGATGGGCGTCGGTGCCGCGCAGACGCTGCTCAAATCGTCGGGGCTCGCGCCCTCGGCCGATACGGTGCTTGCCGGCAGCGGCCCGCTGCTGTGGCTGTTCGCCGCGCAGTTGCTGAATGCGGGCCGGCGCGTGCGCGCGCTGGTCGACACGACGCCGCGCGATGCCTGGCGGCGCGCGCTCCCGCATGCGCTGCCCGCGCTGCGCGGCGCCGACTATCTGCTGAAAGGCTGGCGCATGCTGCGCGCGGTGCGCGACGCCGGCATTCCGGTCTATCGCGGCGCCACCGACGTGCGCGTCGACGGCGACGGCCGCGCGCAGTATCTGCGCTTTCGCGACGCGGACGGCATCGCACACGCGCTCGACACGTCGCTCGTGCTGCTCCATCAGGGCGTGATCCCGTCGACGCAACTCGCCCGCTCGATCGGCTGTGCGCATGAATGGGACGAACGTGCCGCGTGCTGGCGGCCGCAACACGATGTGCGCGGACGCAGCAGCGTCGCACGCGTCTGGATCGCCGGCGACGGCGCCGGCATCGGCGGCGCACCGGCCGCGGCGATCGCGGGCGAGGTCGCGGCGCTCGACATCGTGGCGAGCGTCGGCGCGCTCGCGCCGCACGAACAGGCCGCACGCGAACGGCCGCTGCTCAAGGCGTGGCGCCGTCATCTCGCGGTGCGGCCGCTGCTCGACGCGCTCTATACGCCGCCCGCCGCGCTGCGCCGCCCCGACGGCGACACGATCGTCTGCCGCTGCGAAGAAGTGACCGCCGGCGAAATCCGCCGGCTCGCCTTGCTCGGCTGCCAGGGCCCGAATCAGATGAAGGCGTTCACGCGCTGCGGGATGGGTCCGTGCCAGGGACGCTGGTGCGGCACGACCGTCGGCGAGCTGATCGCCGAGGTACAGCAGCGCGACGTCGCCGACGTCGGCCAATACCGCGTGCGTGCGCCGATCAAGCCGATCACCGTCGACGAACTGGCGGACGCCGTCGAACTGTCCGACGATTTCCGCCGCGGCGACTTCCCGAGCTGACGCCGTGCCCGCCCCCGCTTCCCCACACGAACGGAGCCTGACCATGAAGAAGAAGACGCGTATCACGATGCTCGTCGCCGCGGCCGCGATGGCCTGCGCGACGCTCGCCTCGGCGAAGGAATGGACGACGATCCGCATCGGCGTCGATCCGACCTATCCGCCGTTCGAATCGACCGCGACCGACGGCAGCGTGCAAGGGTTCGACATCGATCTCGGCAACGCGCTCTGCGCGAAGCTCAACGCGAAATGCGTGTGGGTGTCGAGCAGCTTCGACGGACTGATTCCGGGGCTGCAGGCGCGCAAGTTCGACGTGATCCTGTCGTCGATGGCGGCGACCGAGCAGCGGCGCCAGCAGATCGATTTCACCGATCGGCTGTACCGCAACCAGACGCGCCTGATCGCACGCACGGGCTCGGGGCTGCTGCCCGACGCGGCGAAGCTGGCCGGCAAGCGCATCGCGGTCGAACAGGGGACGATCCAGGAAACCTATGCACGCGAAAAATGGGCGGCGGCGAAGGTCGAGGTCGTGCCGTATCCGAGCTACGACCAGGCGTATGCGGATCTCGTAAACGGGCGCGTCGACGGCGTGCTGATGGACGCCGTGCAGGGCCAGCTCGGCTTCCTCGCGACGCCGCGCGGCAAGGGTTTCTCGTTCGCGGGCGGCGTCGTCTACGACCCGAAGATCATGGGCAACGGCGATGCGGCCGGCGTGCGCAAGGCCGATACCGATTTGCGCGATGCGCTGAACCGCGCGATCGCGCAGATCCGCAGCGACGGGACCTACAACAAGATTCAGTCGAAGTACTTCGATTTCGATATGTACGGGAATTGACGAGCGTTATGGCAGACCGCGCGATGCAAGCGGCGTGCGTTGCCGCTTGCGCGCGAATCGGCGCTTGGGTCGGCTAGCGGCCGCGACGCCGACCGCCGCATGCGAAGCCGGCGGTTCGTCCGCATCGATGTGCCATGCGACATCGGCACCGACGATTGCACAAACAAAATAATTAACGACGCCCTCGCGCCGACGTCCGCCCCGTCGCCGCGTCGTGCTCGTCGGCGAGCAGCGTCGCGAACGCGGCCGCGAGCCGGTCGCGCGACGGCTGCGGCGGAAACAGCAGATACGTCGGCATCGTGACGGCCGGCGAAAACGGACGGATCGCGACGTCCGGCCCCGCGAACGCCTGCGCGACGACCGGATGCGCGAGCGTCACGCCCATCCCGAGCCGTACCATCTCGCAGCAGATCGCCGTGTACTGCGCTTCGGTCGCGAGCTTGCGCTCGACGCCCGCGCGCTCGAACACTGCATCCGTCAGCGTGCGCATCCCGTCGCCCTGACAGAGCGAGATGAACGACTCGCCGGCGAGATCGGCCGGCTTGATCGTGCGCTTGCTCGCGAGACGATGCTGACCCGGCATCACGCAGACGGCCGCGACCTTCGACAGCAGCTCGACCTCGCAATTCGACGTCTCGCTCACGTAGACGGCCACGCCGATATCGCAGAACTGCGACGCGGTCCAGTGATTCACGGTGGCCGACGTGTTCACGTGCAGCGACACCGTGACGCCCGGATACTGCTCCTGGAAACGCTTGATCGCGCGCGGCACGAGCGTATAGCCGACCGCCGGCATCGCGGCGATCCGCAGCCGCCCGCTGCCGAGATTGCGAATCTGCTCCGCAGCATTCGCGAGCCCGCGCAATCCGACATACGCGCGCTCGACCTCCCGAAAGAACGCAGTGCCCTCGCTCGTCGGCACGAGCCGTGCTCCGACGCGCTCGAACAACGTGAGCCCCGTATCGCGCTCGAGGCTCGCGATCATGCGGCTCACGTTCGGCTGCGTCGTGAACAGCGCCTTCGCGGCAGCCGTCATCGAGCCGGCCACCATCACCGCGCGAAACGCTTCGATCTGCTTCAGGTTCATCGTGCCACTCCGTATCGTCCCGTAGAGCCTAACCCTGATCCATCACATTTCGGTATGGACTGGCATTTTATTCGTATTGGACGGCATGGACCACAAGCGCCAGACTGCATTGCATCGGCGCACGTCCCGATGCCGCCGCCCCCCACAATCGAATGGAGATCGCCGTCATGAACCGTTCGCCGCACCGCCGCCCGTCCCGCTTGTCTCCCGCCTCGCGCCGCGTCGCGGCGAAACCGCTCCTCGCCGCAGGCGCGGCGCTCGCGCTGAGCGCGTCGGTCGCCGCGCATGCGGAAACGACGCTGTACGTCGCGAACGTCGGCGGATCGAACGAACAGCTCTATCGGCAGAAGGTCATCCCCGCGTTCGAGAAGGCGCACAACGTCAAGATCGTCTACGTCGCCGGCAATTCGAGCGACACGCTCGCGAAGCTGCAGGCGCAGAAGGGCCATCAGCAGATCAACGTCGCCGTGATGGACGACGGCCCGATGTATCAGGCCATGCAGCTCGGCCTGTGCGCGAAGATCGACGATGCGCCGATCATGAAGGATCTCTATCCGCTTGCGCGGCTCGGTCCGGAGGCGGTCGGCGTCGGCGTGGTCGCGACCGGCATCGGCTACAACGCCGACGCGTTCAAGAAGCTCGGCCTGCCGGCACCCGATTCGTGGAAATCGCTCGAGGACCCGCGACTGAAGGGCAAGCTCGGCATGCCGCCGATCACCGTCACGTACGGGCTGCACACGCTCGTGATGCTCGCGCGCCTGAACGGCGGCGGCGAGAAACGCATCGATCCCGGCTTCGATGCGATGGCCAAACGCGTCGCGCCAAACGTGCTGTCTTGGGCGCCGACGCCCGGCGAGATGGACGGCCTGATGCAGGCCGGCGACGTGATCGCCGCACCGTACGGCAGCGGCCGCGCGGTGTCGTTGCAGAACACCGGCTTCCCGCTGAAGTTCGTGTATCCGAAGGAAGGCGCGGTCGCGCTGCAGGTCGCCGCGTGCGCGGTCGCCGAAAACGCGCAGCCGCAGTTGTCGCAGCAGTTCATCCAGTACCTGCTGACGCCGGAAGTCCAGGCGCTGCAAGCGCAGGCGATCGGGCTCGGCCCGGTCAACCGGACGGTGAAGCTTGCGCCGGACGTCGCCGCGCGCGTGCCCTACGGTCCCGACCAGGTCGCGAAGCTGACGACCGTCGACTGGACGACCATCAACCCGCGCCGCACCGAATGGACGCAGCGCTGGAACCGCGCGGTCGAACGCTGATCGCGCGGCGCCGCCGCTTCGCAAGGAATCCGATCCATGAGCTTTCTGACCCTGCAACATGTCTCGAAACGCTACGGCGACTTCACGGCCATCGAGCAGCTCGACCTGTCGGTCGAGCGCGGCGAGTTTCTGTCGCTGCTCGGGCCGTCGGGCTGCGGCAAGACGACCACGCTGCAGATGATCGCGGGTTTCGTCGCGCCGTCCGCCGGGCGCGTGACGCTCGACGGCCGCGACATCACGCACGAACGGCCGGAGAAGCGCGGCATCGGCGTCGTGTTCCAGAGCTACGCGCTGTTTCCGC
>NZ_KV786635.1:1848-32778 GCF_001806955.1 Burkholderia sp. HMSC10F09 | reverse complement strand
CCAGAGCTACGCGCTGTTTCCGCACATGACGGTCGCCGGCAACGTCGGCTTCGGTCTCGAAATGCGCAAGATGAAGCGCGCGCAGCGCGAAGAGCGGATCGCCGAGGCGCTTGCGCTCGTGCGGCTCGACGGCCTCGACGCGCGCTACCCGAAGGCGCTGTCGGGCGGCCAGCGGCAGCGCGTCGCGATCGCGCGTGCGATCGCGATGCGGCCCGAGCTGCTGCTGCTCGACGAGCCGATGTCGAACCTCGACGCCAAGCTGCGCGAGGAAATGCACATCGAGCTGCGCGCGATCCAGAAGCGCCTCGGGATCACGACGATCCTCGTCACGCACGATCAGGTCGAGGCGATGACGATGAGCGACCGCATCGCCGTCATGCATCGCGGCCGCATCGCGCAGCTGAGCACGCCGTTCGACGCGTACGAGCGGCCGGCCACGCCGTTCGCGTCCGTGTTCCTCGGCCGCACGAACACGTTCGAAGGCGAAGTGCTGCGACGCAATCCGCGCTGCGCGGAAGTCGCGGTCGCGAGCACGACGCTGCACGTGCCGCACGAAGGACGCGACGTCGCGGGCCCCGTCAACGTCTACATCCGCCCCGAAAAGATGCGGCTCGCGAACGGCGACGCGCGGCTGCACGGGCGCGTCGCGACGCGCGTGTTCGTCGGCAACCAGTGGCTGCTCGTGATCGACACGGCGCTCGGCAAGCTGCACGTCACGCAGTCGAACACCGGCGCGCCGCCGCCGGACGAAGGCAGCGAAGTCGGCCTCGCGTGGGCCGACGACGATCTGCGGATGCTGACGCGGGAGGGCGCGCATGGCCACGCTTGACGATACGCGCGGCGGCGCCGCGCCGTGGCTGCTGTCGGCACCCGCGCTGCTGCTGTTCTCGACGCTGCTGCTCGCGCCGCTGCTGCTCACGCTCGTGCTGTCGTTCCACACGTTCAGCGACATCGCGGGCACGCAGCCGGGCTGGACGATCGCGAACTATCTGGAAGTCATTCGCGATCCCTACTATCTGACGATCTTCGCGCGCACCGCGGGCCTCGCGGCCGCCGTCACGCTGCTGTCGATCGTGCTCGGCGTGCCGGAGACGATCGTGCTCGCGCGCATGCGCAAGCCGTGGCAGTCGATCTGCCTGCTGGTCGTGCTGGGCCCGCTGCTGATCTCGGTCGTCGTGCGCACGCTCGGCTGGCAGATCCTGCTCGGCAACAACGGCGTGCTGAACGATGTGCTGCAGGCGCTGCACATCACCGACGAACCCGTGCGCCTCGTGTTCACGATGACGGGTACGATCGTCGCGCTCACGCACGTGCTGGTGCCGTTCATGGTGATGGCGGTATGGGCGACGCTGCAGAAGCTCGACCCGCAGGTCGAATGGGCCGGGCGGTCGCTCGGCGCGTCGCCGATGCGCGTGTTTCGCCGCGTGATCCTGCCGCAGATCCTGCCCGGCGTGCTATCGGGGTCGATCATCGTGTTCGCGCTGTCCGCATCGGCGTTCGCGACGCCCGCGCTGATCGGCGGCCGCCGCTTGAAAGTCGTCGCGACGGCCGCCTACGACGAATTCCTCGGCACGCTGAACTGGCCGCTCGGCGCGAGCATCGCGGTGCTGCTGCTGATCGCGAACGTCGCGATCGTGATGGGCTGCAGCCGGCTCGCGGAACGCCGCTTCAAGCACATCTTCGACTGACGGAGCGACGCCATGCAACGCAACGGTTTTGCCGCCCTCGCCTTCCATGCGCTGTTCGTCGCGTTCATCGTCGCGCCGCTCGCGGCCGTGATGCTCGTCGCGTTCACCGACAAGGGCTATATCTCGATGCCGTTCGACGGCGCGTCGCTGCGCTGGTTTCGCGCGATCCTCGACAACGGCGATATCGTGTCGGCGTTCTGGCTGTCTGTGCGGCTCGCGCTCGTCGCCGCGACGCTGGGCGTCGCGCTCGCGGTGCCGGCCGCGCTCGCGATCGCGCGCTACCGCTTCCCGGGACGCGGCGCGCTGACGAGCTTCTTCCTGTCGCCGATGATGATTCCGGCGGTCGTGCTCGGCATCGCGTTCCTGCGTTTCCTGTCGCTGCTGCATCTGAGCGGCTCGTTCTGGGCGCTCGTCGCCGCGCACGTCGTGATCGTGCTGCCGTATGCGCTGCGGCTTGCGCTGTCGTCCGCGATCGGGCTCGACCGCGATGCCGAGCGTGCCGCGCTGTCGTGCGGCGCGAGCCGCTTCACCGCGTTTCGCCGCGTCGTGCTGCCGATGATCCGCACCGGCGTCGCGGGCGGCTGGGTGCTGTCGTTCATCCAGAGCTTCGACGAGCTCACGATGACGATTTTCGTCGCGACACCGGGCACGACGACGCTGCCCGTCGCCATGTACAACCAGATCGCGCAGACGATCGATCCGCTCGTCACGTCGGTGTCGGCGGTGCTGATCGTCGGCACGGTCCTGCTGATGCTCCTGCTCGACCGGCTGGTCGGGCTCGATCGCATCCTGATCGGAGAAGCACGATGATTCGACCTGCAGCCGCGAGCCCCGACGTGCTCGTGATCGGCGGCGGCCTCGTCGGCACGGCCGTCGCGTACGGCCTCGCCCGCGAAGGCGCGCGCGTGACCGTGCTCGACGAGGACGACGGCGGTTTTCGCGCGTCGCGCGGCAATTTCGGCCTCGTCTGGATTCAGGGCAAGGGCCACGACCGCACGCCCTACGCGAGCTGGTCGCGCAGCTCGGCCGCGCGCTGGCCGCAGCTTGCCGCGAGCCTGCTCGAGGACAGCGGCGTCGATGTCGCACTGCGCCAGCCGGGCGGCTTCCATCTCTGCTTCTCCGACGACGAGCTCGCGGAGCGCCGCACGCGTCTCGCGACGCTGCAGGCGGCGCTCGGCGACTATCCGTTCGAGCTGCTCGATCATCGCGAGCTGCGCGAGCGCTTGCCCGGCATCGGGCCTGCGGTCGTCGGCGCGAGCTACACGCCGATGGACGGCCACGTGAATCCGCTTAAGCTGCTGCGCGCGCTGCACGCGTCGATGCAGCATCGCGGCGTGCGTCTCGTCTCCGGCGCGCGCGTGCGACAGGTGCGCGCCGAAGGCGGCGGTTTCGTCGCCGACAGCGCGGCGGGCACGTTCGGCGCCGGCCGCCTCGTGCTCGCGGCCGGCCTCGGCAATCGCACGCTCGCGCCGCAGGTCGGGCTCCATGCGCCGGTCGCCCCGAATCGCGGGCAGGTGCTCGTCAGCGAACGCGTCGCACCGTTTCTCCGCTATCCGACCATCAACGTGCGGCAGACCGACGAAGGCACCGTGCAGTTCGGCGACTCGATGGAGGAAGTCGGCTTCGACGACCTGACCACGACGCCGGTGCTCGCCGACATCGCGCGGCGCGGCGTGCGCGCATTTCCGATGCTGCAGCACGTACGGCTCGTGCGGATGTGGGCCGCGCTGCGCGTGTACAGCCCCGACGGCTTTCCGATCTACGACGAATCGCTGCAGCATCCGGGCGCGTTCGTCGTCACCTGCCACAGCGGCGTCACGCTCGCGGCCGCGCATGCGATGCGCATCGCGCCGTGGATCGTCGGCGCGCCGGTGCCCGACGAGTTGCCCGCGCTGTCCGCACGTCGCTTTCCGGACGCGCCCGACACGATCGCCGCTGCCGCCCGGCCCGCTCCCGCTTACTGACCTTGTCCGCCCGCCCATGACTGCCCACCCGAGTTCGTCCCTGTTCAAGCCGCTCGATGCCGCCGCGGCGACCGTCGAGATCCGCTTCAACGATGCGCCGCTGCGCGTGCCGGCCGGCGTCAGCGTCGCTGCCGCGCTGCTCGCGGCCGGCGTACAGCGCTTTCGCGCGACGCCCGTGTCGCATGCGCCGCGCGCGCCCTACTGCATGATGGGCGCGTGCTTCGAATGTCTCGTCGAAATCGACGGCGTGCCCGCGCGCCAGAGCTGCATGGTCGACGTGCGCGACGGCATGTGCGTGCGCACGCAGGAAGGCGCGCGCGACCTGCCGCCCGAATCCGCGCTTGCCGCCGCGTCACTGGAGAACGCCGATGACCGCTGAATTCATGCAGGAAACCGTCGACGTCGTCGTGGTCGGCGCCGGCCCCGCCGGCCTCGGCGCCGCCATGCGCGCGGCGTGCGCGGGGCTGTCGGTCGTGCTGCTCGACGAGCAGGATGCAGTCGGCGGCCAGATCTATCGCGCGATCGAGCGCGCGGACGCACGCCGCCGCGAGATCCTCGGCCCCGACTACGCGGCCGGCGCCGCGCTCGCCGACGCATTCGCGCGTTCGGGCGCCCGTCATTTGACGCGCACGACGGTATGGCAGGTCACGCGCGAGCGGCAGGTGCACTATCTGCGTGACGGCAAGGTCGGCCGCTTCGACGCGCGCCGCGTGATTCTCGCCACCGGCGCGCTCGAGCGGCCGTTTCCGATTCCCGGCTGGACGCTGCCTGGCGTGCTGACCGCGGGCGCCGCGCAGATCCTGCTGAAGAGCGCGGGCGAAGTGCCGTCGACGCCGCCGGTGCTGGCCGGCTGCGGGCCGCTGCTCTATCTGCTCGGCGGGCAGTATCTGCGCGCCGGCGTGCCGATTCGCGCGCTCGTCGACACCACGCACCCCGCCGATCGCTGGCGCGCGAAAAAGCATCTGTTCGCGGCGCTGCGCGCGTGGCCGCTCCTCGGCAAGGGGCTGCAGATGATGCGCGCGCTGCGCGACGCGAACGTGCCGATCCACGAAGGCGCCGACGATCTCGCGATCGCGAGCCGCGCGGGCGACGACGGCCAGCCTCGCGCCGCCGCCCTGACGTTTACGGCGCAGGGCCGCGCGCACCGCATCGACGCGGACGTGATCCTGCTGCATCAAGGCGTCGTTCCGAACACGCAGTTCACGCATGCCCTGCGCGCCGCGCACCGCTGGGACGACGCGCAGCTCTGCTTTACGCCGCAGGTCGACGCCTGGGGCGAACTCGACGTGCCGGGCATCTTCGTCGCCGGCGACGGCGCCGGAATCGGCGGCGCACAGGCCGCGGCGCAACAGGGCACGCTCGCCGCCCTCGCGGTCGCCGCGCAGCTCGGTGCGCTCGACGAGGCGGCGCGCGATCGCAAAGCGGCGGCGCATCGCGACGCGCTTGCCCGCGCGCTGCGGATCCGGCCGTTCCTCGACAGCCTGTACCGGCCGCGCGACGCGAACCGCATTCCCGCCGACGACACGATCGTCTGCCGCTGCGAGGAAGTGACGGCCGGCGAGCTGCGCGGCTTCGTCGCGCTCGGCTGCGTCGGCCCGAACCAGGCGAAATCGTTCGGCCGTTGCGGAATGGGGCCGTGCCAGGGACGCCTGTGCGGGCTGACCGTCACCGAAGTGATCGCCGATGCGCGCCGCGTCGCGCCCGACACGGTCGGCTACTACCGGATCCGGCCGCCGATCAAGCCGATCACGCTCGGCGAGCTGGCCGGTGAGTGACATGGCCGGCACACACGAGGCGATACGCGACGAAGCCGATGCGATCGTGATCGGCGGCGGCCTGCACGGCACGAGCAGCGCGTGGCAGCTCGCGCGGCGCGGCGCGCGCGTGGTCGTGCTCGAGGCCGACTACGTCGCGCGCCATGCGTCGGGCGTCAACGCCGGCGGCGTGCGTACGCTCGGCCGGCCGCTCGAGGAGATTCCGCTTGCGCTGCTGTCGCGCGAGCTGTGGCACACGCTGCCCGATCTGATCGGCGATACGGGCGGGTTCGTGCCGTCCGGCCAGCTGAAGATCGCCGAAACCGAGGCGGAGCTCGACGAATGCCGCGCGCGCGTCGCGCTGCTCGAAGCGCACGGCTACACGCACGAAACGCTGATCGACCGCGCGCGCGTGCGCGAACTCGAGCCCGCGCTCGCGCCGCACGTGACGGGCGGCATCTGGGTCGAGCGCGACGGCTACGCGCTGCCGTTTCGCACGACCGCCGCGTTCCGGATCGCCGCGCAGCGACACGGCGCGCGCTTTCATGAACGCACGCCGGTCACGCATCTCGAGCGGCGCGGCACGCGCTGGATCGCGCAGTCGCCGCGCGGCGCGTTCGCGGCCCGCAAACTGCTGATCGCGGCCGGTGCGTGGTCGGGCGAATTCGCGCGCGCGGCCGGCGAACCGGTGCCGCTGCATGCGGAAGGACTGATGCTGATGGTCACGCAGCGCGTCGCGCCGTTTTGCCGCGCGACGCTCGGCGCGACCGGCCGGCCGCTGTCGTTCAAGCAGTTCGACAACGGCACGGTCGTGATCGGCGGCAAGCTGATCGGCCATGCGGATCTGCAGGCGCGGCACGGCGAAGTCGACTTCATGCGGCTCGCGCGCAGCGCGCGCACCGTGGTCGATCTGTTCCCGCATCTGCGCGATCTCGGCGTCAACCGCGCGTGGGCCGGTGTCGAGGCATTCACCGACGATGCGCTGCCGGTGATCTCCGCGAGCCGCACGGCCGACGATCTCTACTACTCGTTCGGCTATTGCGGCAGCGGCTTCCAGCTCGGCCCCGGCTGCGGGCAGGTCGTCGCCGAACTGATGCTCGACGGCACGCCGTCCGTGCCGCTCGACGCATTCGCGATCGATCGCTTCGCGCGCGTACGTGGCGCGGCGCCTGCGACTCACTGAATCTTTCCACCTGCCGTCATGGCGAAGGAGCGTTTGTCATCATGTCCGAAATCGTTCGCATCGAAACCAATGCGCGCATGAGCCGCGTCGTCAAGGCCGCCGGCCTCGTCTTCATCGGCGGCCAGACGTCCGCCGATCCGTCGCCCGACGTCAAGGTGCAGACCGCGAAGGCCCTCGAGAAGATCGACGGCTTTCTCGAGCAGGCCGGCATCGACAAGACGCGGCTCGTGTCCGCGCAGGTCTGGCTCGCCGACATCGCGCGCGATTTCGCCGGCATGAACGAGGTGTGGGACGCGTGGGTGCCGGCAGGTCATGCACCGGCGCGCGCGACCGTCGAGGCAAAGCTCGCGGCGCCGCATCTGCTGGTCGAGATCGCGGTCGTCGCCGCGCAAGGTTGAGCGCTGCGTTCGACGGCATGGCGCGTGCAGCAGCACGCGTGTGCGCCTTAAGGGAGCGAGCGCTAGCGTTCGCCGCCGAGCGACGCCAGTATCCGGTACGCGATCTCGACGCGGACTTCGTTCGGCACGCGGCGATTGGCGAGCATCACGAAACCGATCCGCTTCGCCGGCACGAACGCGACATACGTGCTGAAACCGTTGGTCGATCCGGTCTTGTTGATCCAGACGTTGCGCTGCGGCGCGAGCGGCGGCGTCAGTGCAACGGCCGGCACCGCGTCCGACAGCATCTTCGACGCGTTGCCTTCGAGCAGCGTCGGCAACGCGACCGGATACGGATACTGCTCCCAGATCAGGTCCTGCGTGAGCGGACCGGCCCGGAAGTAGCCGGTGTGCGTCCGCTCGATCGCGCGCCGCAGCCGCGGCGCAATGTCGATCGCGCCCATGTTCGCCTGCACGAAGCGCAGCAGATCGGCGGCCGTCGTGCGCACGCCGTACGCCGGCTGCCACAGCCCGCCCGGCTTCATCCGGATCGGCGTGCCGTCGGCCGTATAGCCCTGCGCGTAGTCGGCGCGGCGCGCGGCCGGCACGTCGATATACGTGTGCGTCATGCCGAGCGCCGGAAACAGCCGTCGCTCCATCAGCTCGGCGAAGTCGCGCTTCATCGCCTTCGCGGTGATCCAGCCGAGCGTGCCGATGCCGACGTTCGAATACACGCGCTGCGTGCCCGGCACCGATACCGGACGCCATGCGTCGAAATAGCCGATCAGCGTCGCGTCGTCGTGAATTGCGTCCGGCACCTGCTGCGGCAGGCCGCCGGCCGTATGCGTGCCGAGTTCGAGCAGCGTCAGCGCGCCGGCCGGCTTGCCGTTCAGCGCCGGCACGTAGCGCGCGACGGGATCGGACAGCGACAGCTCGCCGCCCTCCTGCGCATCGGCCGCCAGCGTCGCAGTCAGCGTCTTGCTGACCGAGCCGATCTCGAACAGCGTGTCGGCCGTCACCGGCTTGCCGGTGTCCTTCGCCATCACGCCGTAGTCGAACACGTAGCGCTTGCCGTCGACGATCACGCCGATCGCAACGCCGGGAATCGCGTACTGCTTCATTGCGGGCGCGACCTGCTGCGTGACGATCTGGCGGACGCGCGCCTGCGTGAGTTCGGCCGCGCGACCGCTCGTGGCAATTGCGGCGGTCGCGACGAGCAGCGTTGCGACGACGCGCGTGACGGTAATTCGCATGGGTTCGGATTCCTGTCGGACGGTGGAACGGACGGCTTCGGCGCACGCAGCCGCGCGCGGCAACGGCGACGGACAGGCGACGCGACGTGGCGCGCCGGCCGGCTGCCGATGCAGGACTATCCGCTGCCGGCCGCGTGCCGACAATCGACGATATGTTGCGCGAGCAGAAAGAAAAACTAATGGGCGGGCAACGCGCGAACGCGCCCGCGTGCGCGCTGCGTCGCGCGGCGGCCTGTCACGCCTGCGTCGACACGAGCGCGCCGGCCGACGATGCGCCCGACTGCTGCAGCACCTGCGCAAGCTGCCCGATCGCCGCGGACAGCGCGGCCGACACCGCGCTCGCTTCCGCGCTCAGCGCCTGCTGTTCGACCGCTGCGGCCGGGTCGGTCTTCGCGCGTTGCGCGGCGCGCGCGATCTGCTGCTGCAGCTGCGCGAGCTGCTTCTGCAAACGCTCGATCAGCTGCTTCAGTTGCTTGAGGGCCGGGTTGTCGGCATCGCTGCCGGCCGCGCCGAGCGTCGGTCCCGTCGGCGTTGCGCCGGTGGACGTCGTGTCGCTCGACGCGCCGGCCGCCGACGCAGCACCGGCGGGCGCGGTCGATGAAGTAGGCAAGGCCGCGTCCGCGGAGCCGCCGGCGGCGGGCAACGCAGACGCATGGGTCGCGGAAAGATCGATCTGCATCGTGTCGGTCCGGAATGAATGAACGCGTCGTATCGGTTGATCGGTGCGTGGCTTACAACCGGTTGACGGCATTCGTCACACGAAACTTGAGGGTCCGGCCGCGGCAGACGGGCCACGCGAATGCCGCATCGAAGGGCCGGATGACCACCGCGACGACGCTGGTAAAATCGCGCTTTTCGCCGGCCGCCCGCGCGCCGCACGCCGATCGTGCCGCGCAACGCGCGCCGTCACCGCGGCCGCACCGGTCGCCCGTTGTTCATCCCCGCGTCATCCGCCGATTCGAGCAACGCACCAGGCCGCAGGTCCGGCGCCGGCGATCGCCCATTCAACCGATTCTCGATTCGAGGAACCCACGATGGCCCGCATCGGCGCCTTCTGCATCACGACGTGGCTTGCGGCCGCGATTCTGTATTTCGGCCAGCATTCGGTCGCGATGATCGCGCTCAGCGGGGTCGTCGTGTTCGGCGGCTTCGATCTGCTGCGTCCGTGATCGGCATGGCTGGCGCGTGCCGCGCGCACATCGGCGCCTGCGCGCCGCGTCGCGCGACAGGCGCATGCGTCAGCGCGGCAGCGTCCTCAGCGACGACGGCCCGCCCGACAGCGCGATCCGCCGGCCCGTATCGCGCAGCTTGCCGCCCTCGACCGCATAAAGCGCGAGCTGCCGCTCGACGTTGAACTGCACGATCACGTGCCGGCTGTCCGCGGTGAACACGATGCCCTGCGACGCCTCGCCGCCCGGCACTTCGCTCGTCTGCACCGCATGGCCGTCGCGGATTTCGAACAGCAGCACCTTGCCGCGCTTGTGCCGGCCCGGATTGTCGGCCGTCAGGTTCGACCCGTCCATCGCCTGCACGGCGATCCATTTGCCGTCCGGCGAAATCGCGACGCCTTCGGGCAGCGACGAGACGGTCAGATACTGGACGGTGCGAAACGGCACGCGCGACACGTCGATCAGCGCGATCGTGTCCGCATCGCCGGCCAGCGTACCCGTATAGCCGGGCAGCCCCGCGAGCCCGACGTTGCTGACGACGGCCCAGCGGCCGTCGCTCGACACGTCGATCGTGTACGGCGCGACGCCCGTGCTCAAACGTGCCCCGCTGTCGGTCACCTTGCCGTCGTCGACGTTCAGCACCGCGATGCCCTGCTCGTCGCGCAGCGACACGAGCGCATGCTTGCCGTCGTGCGTGAAGCTGATGCCGGCCAGCCGCTTTTTGCCGATCTTCAGATTGCCGTCGAGCGTGACCTGCGTGCCGTCGATGCGCAGGATCGATACGCTGCCGTCGACGTTCGCGACGAGCGCGAGCCGGCCCGAGCGATCGATCGCGATCCCTTGCGGATGGGTGCCGAGATCGATCCGCGCGATGCTCGGCGGCGACGCGCCGAGATTCACGACCTGCACGAACGTGTCGTACACGAGCTGCTTCGCGGCCGTGTCGTAGCGCGTCGGCGCGCCGACGAGCGCGAGCTTCGCGTCGGGCGCGATCGCGACGGCCTGCGGCGGCCCCTGAATGCCGTTCTCGACGTCGACGGTCTGCGCGACCTTCGGCGGAAACGTGCTTGCGTCGAGCAGCGTCAGCGTGTCGGCGGGCGGCGACGGCAGATACGTGTCGCGGCCTTCGACGCGCTGATACTTGCCGTCGTTGCCGGACACGATCCAGTCGGCGGCATGCACGGCGGCGGTAGCGGAGGCCAGCGCGAGCGCGACGAGCGCGCGCGTGCGGCGCAGGCGGAAGGAATGCGTAGGCATGAGCGGTCGGTTCTCCGGGTCGGTGCGGATGCAGGAAACGCGCGACCCGGCGCCATCGCGGGTCGCGCCTTCGCATGATGCACGAAACGAGGCAATGCCGGCGTTCGGCACGTCACCGCGCACGCATGCCGCTTACGCCGCGGGCGCCCATCGATCGATCGCGTCGAGCGGATAGACGGGACGGGCGAGCCGCGCGTAGCGGAACAACGCGTAGTCGGAGCTCGTCACGCCGCGGCTGTCGCATTCGACGAGCGCGGCGGCGATCGGCACGAACACCGGCCGGCAATACATCCGCGACTTCAGCAGCAGGAATCGCGCGCGACGCGGGTCGATCCCGACGCTCTCGAATACGCCGAGATCCCACGGCTCCTGCGTGCGCTCCGAGATCACGAGCGTGGCCGCGCCGATGTCGAACACGGCCGTGCGGCCCATGTACGCGCGCTGGCCCGTATACGTCGGCCCCGCGATCACGTATTCGCCGTCGGTCAGCGCGCGCACGATGCCGGTCGCGACGAACGGCTCGCGCCGCACACCGCCGTGCGACGGCCGCTTGTTGCCGACCGGCACCGTGACCGTCGCGCCGACACCGGCGGCGATCAGCTGCGCGACGGCGTCGGGGTCGCACAGCGGGCCGCTGACGATGCCGTCGAGCCGCTGCGCGAGCGCTTCCTCGAGCACGTCCATCGTGTCGCACGGGCCGCCCGACATGCAGTTGTCGCCGTGATCGAGCATCAGCACCGGCCGCTGCGCACCGCGCGCGAGCGCCGCCGCCTGGGCGACCGATTCCGCGAGCGGCGCGCTGCGATACACGAATGCGTCGCGCGCCTCCCAGATCTGGCGCGCGATGCGTGCCGCCACTGCGTCGGCCGCGGCGCGGTCGCCGTCGCCGACCACGACGACGCTGATACACGGCGCCGGAATATCGGCGAGCGAGAAGCCGGGCAGCACCGACACGGCGAGCATCCCGTCCGCTTCCGCCGCGCGCGCGGCCTCCACCGCACGCCGCATCGCGCCTTCGGCGCTCGCGCTGCACAGCGTCGAGGTCATCAGCGGCGGCTGGCGCCACGCGAGCACCGGCCGCGCGCGGCCGTGCAGCCGGTCGAACAGCAGGCGCGCCGCATGCTCGCCCGTCTCGTACATGTCGACGTGCGGATAGGTCTTGAAGCTGACGATCACGTCCGCATGATCGATCATCTTCTGCGTGACGTTCGCATGCAGATCGAGCGCGACCGCGATCGGCGCGTCGGGCAGCACCGCGCGCACGCGTTCGAGCAGATCGCCCTCGCCGTCCGCGCTCTGCTCGGCGACCATCGCGCCGTGCAGATCGAGCATCACCGCGTCGCAGCCGGGCGCGGCCGCGACGATCGCCTCGCAGATCGCCGCATACGCGTCGGCCGAGACGGGGCCGCTCGGATTCGCGGCGGCCGACACCGGCGTGACGACGTCGGCGCGCTCGCGCGCGGCGGCGTCGAGAAACGCGGCCATCGCAGTGCGCATGCCGCGGTTCGCGCGCGCCGCGTCGTCGCCCCAGTCGGGGCCGTCGCGGCCGAAGGCCGCAAGCGGCGTCGGCACCGGCGAAAACGTGTTCGTCTCGTGATTCATCCGGGCGATCAGGATCTTCATCGTGTCGCGTCCTCGTTGTCGCGTGCGGCCGGTCCGCGCGCGATCGTCGGTTTCGTTGCGCGGCGACCGGCCGCGCGCGGCATCGTCATGGCCGTCCGCATCGACCGAACGGCGCGCGGCGATCGCGCACGGCGACGCCGCGACGATGCGCGTCGGCGTGCGCGGATCGACATGCCGCTCAAGCGTAGCCGGTCGTGCCCTTCGTTTCCAGATATTCGGCGAGGCCGAATTCCGCATACTCGCGCCCGTTGCCCGATCGCTTGTACCCGCCGAACGGCGCGGCCGGATTCCAAGGCGGATAGTTGATGTGCACGTTGCCGACCCGCAGCCGCGCGGCCACGCGCCGCGCGCGTTCGAGATCCTTCGACTGCACGTAGGCGGCGAGCCCGTACACCGAATCGTTCGCGAGCGCGATCGCCTCGTCCTCGGTCCGGTACGTGATGATCGACAGCACGGGCCCGAAGATTTCCTCGCGCGCGATCGTCATGTCGGGCGTCACGTTCGAGAATACCGTCGGCCGCACGTAGAACCCGTCGCCGAGCCCCTCCGGCCGACCGGGGCCGCCCGCGATCAGCGTCGCGCCTTCGTCGATGCCGAGCCGGATGAACTGCTGGATCCGCTCGAACTGCGTGCGGCTCACGACCGGCCCGATCGTCGTCTCGGGCGAGCGCGGATCGCCGACGATCGTGCGCCGCGCCTCGTCGCGCGCGGCCGCTTCGGCGTCGGCCAGCCGATCGACGTGCACCAGCATCCGCGTCGGCGCGTTGCACGACTGGCCGCTGTTGCTGAAGCAGCTGCGCACGCCGCGCGCGACCGCGTCGGCAATGTCCGCATCGGGCAGGATCAGGTTCGGACTCTTGCTGCCGAGCTCCTGATGCACGCGCTTGACGGTATCGGCCGCGGCCTTCGCGACCTCGATGCCTGCGCGCGTCGAGCCCGTGAACGACACCATGTCGACGTCCGGATGCCGCGCAAGCGCATCGCCGACGACGTGTCCGTAGCCGTGCACGAGATTGAACACGCCGGGCGGCACGCCCGCTTCGTCGAGGATCTCCGCGAACAGGATCGCGCTGAACGGCGCGATCTCGCTCGGCTTCAGCACCATCGTGCAGCCGGCCGCAAGCGCAGGTGCCACCTTGCAGACGATCTGGTTGATCGGCCAGTTCCACGGCGTGATCAGCGCGCAGACGCCGATCGGTTCGTGCGAGACGAGCAGCGAATCGGTCTGCGTAGCGAAGCGGAACGATTGCAGCGCGCGGATCGTCTGCTCGAGGTGCGCGGTGCCGACCGCGGCCTGCATCGCACGCGCGAACGCGATCGGGGCGCCCATTTCCTGACTGATCGTCTGCGCGACTTCATCGTAGCGGCGCCGGTAAATGTCGAGCACGCGCGACAGCAACGCAACGCGCGCGTCGACCGGCCAGCGCGCATACGCATCGAACGCCTGCTTCGCGGCGGCGACCGCGCGATCGACCTCGGCCGTGCCGCCGATGCCGAGCCGCGCATACGGCCTCGCCGTGGCCGGATCGATCACGTCGATCGATCGCTCGTCCGCCGGGTCGAGCCATTGTCCGGCGATGTAGGTTTGTCGGGACGTACGCATCGAATGCTCCTGTGGGTTTGGTGCGTGCGGCTCGTGCGCTCAGCGCGTCGCGCGCGCATACGCGTCGGCGACGACGTCGCGAATCTGTGCGACGAACCATGTAATCTCGTCGCGCGTCATCACGAGCGGCGGCGAGAACTGCACGATCGGCGTGCCTTCGTGATCGACGCCGGCGCGGCACAGCAGCCCCGCATCGAAGATCGCCGGCGCGAGCACGGTCGACACGAAGGTCCGCGCGTCGATGCCGCCGGTCCAGCGGCGTGCCTGCTTGTCCGTCACGAGCTCGAGCGAATAGTGATAGCCGTCGCCGCGCACGTCGCCGACGCACGGCAGCTCGAGCAGCGCATCGAGCGTCGCGCGGAAATACGCGGCGTTGTCGCGCACGTTGTCGAACACGCGCTCGCGCTCGATGATCGCGAGGTTCGCGAGCGCAGCCGCGCAGGCAACCGGATGGCCGCCGTAGGTCGCGCCGTGCAGGAACATCTGCTGCGGGCCTGCGAGTACCGCGTCGACCACCGCGTCGCTCGCGATCACGCCGCCGAGCGGCACGTAGCCCGATGCGATTCCTTTCGCGAACGTGATGATGTCCGGTTTCAACCCGTAGCGCGTCGAGCCGAAATACTCGCCGACGCGGCCGAACCCGCAGATCACCTCGTCGGCGACGAGCAGCACGCCGTGCCGGTCGCAGATCTCGCGCAGCCCGGCCGTGTAGCCGGCCGGCGGCGTCAGGCTGCCACCCGCGTTCTGCAGCGGTTCGACGACGATCGCCGCGACCGTGTCCGGTCCTTCCTGCACGATCAGCGACTCGATCTCGTCGAGCAGATGACGCGTGAACCGCGCTTCCGTCTCGTCGACCGGACGGCCGTAGCGCTTCGTGTTGCCGACGTGCCGCACGCCCGACATCAGCGGCTCGAAGTGCTTGCGGAACGCCGTCATGCCGTTCAGCGCGAGCGCGCCGAACGACGTGCCGTGATACGCGACGCGCCGCGCGATGAACTTGCGCCGCTGCGGCTCGCCGCGCGCCTGGTGATACTGGCGCACGAGCTTGATCGCCGATTCGTTCGACTCCGATCCGCTCGACGTGAAGAACACGCGATTGAGCCCCTCCGGCGCCAAGGTCGCGAGCCGCTCTGCGAGCCGGATCGCCGGTTCGTGCGCGTAGCTCCAGTTCGTCGCGAACGGCAGCCGCGTCATCTGCTCGCGCACCGCGTCGCCGATCTCCGCGCCGTGGCTGTAGCCGACCTGCACGCAGTACAACCCGGCCAGCGCATCGAAGTAGCGCTTGCCGTCGCGATCGACGAGCCAGCATCCTTCGCCGCGGTCGAAGACGGTCAGCGCCGCGTCGCCGTATGCGTCGGCATGCGTAAAGTGCATCAGCAGATGGCGCTTCGCGAGCGCCTGCAGATCGGTATCGGGATTGACGTTCATAGCCTCGTTCCTCCTTATCAGTGCCGGTGCGACGACCGGCCGTTCAATTCATCGTCAGCGTCGGCGCGGGGCGCGTGAAGCCGCGCGTGAGCCAGACGAGCTGACAGAGCCCGACCGCGAGCCACGCGATGCCGACGTAGAACGTCTGGCGCGACAGCCCCGACCACAGCCAGACGTTGAGCGCGAAGCCGATCGCGGGCATCGCGCCGAACCGGATCCAGCCTGCCGCCGTGCGATGTTCAGGCCGCGACAGATAGCTGCGCATCACGCACAGGTTCACGACCGCAAACGCGACGAGCGCGCCGAAGCTGATCATCGTCGACGCGAGATCGAGCGTGATGAACAGCGCGGACAGCGACACGGCGCCGACCGCGAGCGTCGCGCGCACCGGCGTGCGCAGCCGTACATGCAGACGGCCGAACACGCATTCGGGCAGCACGCGGTCGCGTCCCATCGCGAACAGCACGCGCGTGACGCTCGCCTGTCCGGCCATTGCGCTCGCGAAACAGCCGGCCACGTAGACCGCGACGAAAAACGCGGACAGCGCGCCGCCGCCGATATGCCGCATCAGCTCGAGACTCGCCGAATCGAGATCGCGAAACGCGTGCCAGTCCGGAAACGCGGCCTGCCCCGCATACGCGATCAGCATGAACAGCACGCCGCTCGCCAGCGTGCAGAGCAGGATCGCGCGCGGCACCGTGCGCCGCGGCTCGCGCGTTTCCTCGGACAGCGTCGACACCGCGTCGAAGCCGAGAAACGACAGGCAAAGAATCGCGGCGCCGGAGAAGATCGCGTGCGCGTCGTCCGTGGCGGGCAGCGCGAGCGTCGTCGGCAGCGCGTCGCCGCCCGCCACGCGCGCGGCTGCAACGAGAAACACGGCGATGAACACGAGCTGGCTCGCGATCAGGATCAGATTCACGCGATTGACGAGCCGGATGCCGATCACGTTCAGCGCCGTGATGAACGCGATGCTCGCGACGATCCAGACGGCGGGCGGCACCGCAGGGACGATCTGCTTCATGTAGATGCCGATCGCGAGATAGCTGATCATCGGGATGAACAGGTAGTCCATCAGCAGCGCCCAGCCGACCATGAAGCCGGCCGACGTGCCGAAATTGCGGCTCGCGAACGTGTACGCGGACCCTGCGCTCGGCATCAGACGCGTCATATGTCCGTAGCTGCGCGCGGTAAACAGCATCGCGACCAGCGTGACCGCGTAGGCGGCGACGAGGTGGCCGTTCGTCTCGCGCGTGACGAGGCCGTACGTCGTGAACACCGTCATCGGCAGCATGTAGGCGAGACCGAAGATCACGAGCGTGAACAGGCCGAGCGGACGCGCGTGCCGCGACGCGAAGGCGTCGCGCGCGTCGGCGTCGGAAGCGGAATCGTCGAACGCGGCGTGCGGCGCGCGTCGAGCGGATGTGCTGTCTGTCATGCTGTCCTCACGTGTATGTCGTCCGTCGTGTCGTGTCGCGCCGCTCGCGGCCGTCGACGGCCCCAGCGCGATGTCGGACAGAGTGTGGTGCGCCAAAAACGCGAGGACGAATGACAAATGCGGACGTAATCGAGGGATATTTCCGGACAGGCAGGCATGCGCGGCCGCGCCGGCGCGCGACGCGTGCGACGCCTCTGGCGCCGCGCGCACATTCCGGCTATGTTCTACGCGATCCCGTCGCCGCCTCATTGCCATGGACAGCCGGTCTCACCGACATCAAAGCAGCGCCGAACGCAGCCTGCGTTCGTCTCCCGATCTCGCGCGTCCGGCCGGACGCCAGGAAGACATTCCCGCGACCGTCCACGCGATCGCGGTCGCGCTCGACGAATGCCGCGTCAGACACATCGACAGTGCCGCGCTGCTCGAAGGCACGGGGCTCGGCGCCGACGAGGTCGCGTCGCCTAACCTGTACGTGAACCGCGCGCAGGAGCAGCGCTGCTTCCGCAATCTGCTGCGATGCAGCGGCGTGCCGTCGATCGGGCTGTGGATCGGCGCGCGGCTGCACGTGTCGACGCTGGGCCTTGCCGGCTACGCGATGCTGATCAGCGGCTCGGTGATGCAGGCGTTTCGCTGCATGAGCCAGTTTCCGCTGTTCATGGGGCTGTACTTCGACGTGCGCGTGCACGCGCATGCGGACGGCATGACGGTGACGATCGACCGCTACAACGGCGAGCCCGATCTCGAGGTGTTCCAGACCGACATGTGCCTGTCGAGCCTGCGGCTGATCGTGTCCGATCTCGTCGGCAAGCCGGTCTGGCCCGACCAGTTGCTGCTCGCGCGCCGCACGCCGCGCCATGCGGCCGATTACGTGCGGCATTTCGGCTGCAAGGCGGTTTTCAATGCGGGCGAGAACAGTCTCGTGTTTACTGCCGTGAACGGCACGGAAACGCCGCGGCTCGCGAACGAGGTCAGCTTCAATGCGCTGCACGGCCAGTGCGAGGCGCTCGAGCGGCAATGGGCCGCGTCGGTCGGCACGCGCTTCGCCGATCGCGCGAAGGCGCTGATGACGCGCGACCTGTCGCGCTTCAAGTCGATGACGTCGCTCGCCGATGCGCTGCACATGACGGAGCGCACGCTGCGCCGGCGGCTCGAGAAGGACGGCGTCACGTTCCAGTCGCTGCTGGACACGGTGCGTCATGAAGAGGCGGTGCGGCTGCTCGGCGACGACGCGCTGACGGTCGCGGCAGTGGCCGAGCACCTCGGATACAGCGAGCCGCGCAGCTTCCGTCATGCGTACCGGCGCTGGACCGGCCGCGCGCCACGCGACAGCCTCGACGGCGATGCGTGACAATCGTGTGCGTTGAGATCTGCTGCGCAAACGGGCACGACATGCGGAAACGGACAATCGGCGGGCGATCCGATCCGGTGGCCGTCAGCCAAGACGCCATCGCCCGCCAATGCGATTCCACAACGCTAGAACGTATAAGCCAGGTCGAGATGCGTCACGAGCGGATTCACCTTGATGCGCATTTTTGTCACGATATCGACACCCGTTGCGGTGGTGGCATGCGTCGTCAACGTGGTCGACAACGGGATATAGGACAGCGACGCGTTGATCGACCAATGCTTGCCGAGTGCATAGTTCGCGCCAAGCTCGAACGTCGGGTTCCACGAAGCGCTCAACGATGCACGGGTCGAACAGCCCGGTCCGCACGTCGCGTTACGGAACGCGTCATTGACGATGCGCGTGTCCGAATACCACGTGTAATTGACGCCCAGCCCGACGAACGGCCTGAACTTCGCGTCGGCCGCAAGGAAGTGATATCTCACTTCGAGGACGGGCGCCAGCGGTTTCGTCTTGCCGATCACCCCGAACGAGGCCAACGCATTGTTACCGATCAGGTCGGTCGTAAACGGCGTGCCAGCCAGGAACGCGACGCCGATACTGTCGGTCACGAAGTACTCCGCCATCAGGCTCGCGGCGTCCGCCGCACCGGCATGCGCGCCCGTCCCGCTCTGTTGCCGATTGACCGGCGCTCCCGCGATACTGTCGACGACAATCGGATCTGCATGCCCCTGCGGCATGACGTGCAGCCAGCCGACGCCTAATTGCATACTGCCGCTCGATTGCGCGTTCGCGCGGCCGGCAATCGATGCGGTACACACGAGTACCGCGATGCCGGTCAATCCTAATTTCTTCGTGAATTTCATCCCGTCTCCTTCCATTGGCGAATCGACCTGCGTTGCGGCATGGCCCTGTCCGATCTCCGCTGCCGGTGCTGTTTGGCCTTTCTCTCGTTCCAACATGTCACGCGCTATATTTCCGTCCACCTCCCGTATACATTTGAACTACTAAATTAAGCAGGCCGGTAACGAATCGATTCAATCGACGATCTGCATCCCTTAACGAAATATCGAAACGCCGCCGGTGCATGCGGTTCGGCGGCTTCAGCCTTCAGTCAGCCGTTGCGAGCGCGCGCGTCGGTTCTATCGAGTCCGCGCACGCTCGTCCCGTCCGTCTTCACCGTCCGCATCGACCGGCGCCTGCGCTGTCGTATCGATCGTGAAAGCGAACGGAAAACGTCCAAGAACCGCACTCGCGTGGGTGTGCAGTGCAGGGTCAGTCAGTGCGACCTGGGCCGACACACCGCGCGATGCATCGTTTTCGACCGTGACGCGCGCATGCGGCATACCGGCTTCGTGGAGTGCCGAGCGAAGCGCGTCGGCCGTTTCCCGGCGCTTCAACTCCGGCTTGAAGATCTTTCCGACGGCCGTCAATGGCATCGCGTCCACGATGCGGATCTGCTTCGGCAGAGCGGCGCGCTCGCCGATCTGCCCGCGCACGAATTCCGCGAGATCGTCCTCGGTCGCATGCGCGCCCGCCTTCAACTGGACATACGCGACCGGCAACTCGCCGGCATGCGCGTCGGGTCGACCGATGGCTGCCGCGATCTGCACCGCAGGATGACGATGTAGCGGCTCCTCGATCGTTGCCGGATCGATGTTGTGGCCGCCCCGGATAATCAGGTCCTTTTTGCGGCCGGTGAGGCGGAAATAACCGTCTTCGTCGCAGCATCCGAGGTCGCCCGTATTCAGCCAGCGGCGACCGTCGCCCAGTTCCAGCCAGAGATCCCGGTTCTGCTCCGGCTGGACATAGCCGGCAAAGACGTTCGGACCGGCGATCACGAGCAGGCCGATTTCGTCCGCGACGCAGTCGCGGATGTATCGGCCGCCGTCGTCGACGACGACCGCCTTCATCAGCTGCCCCGGGACACGTAGCCCGATCGAGCCGAGGCGGCGCTCGCCGAACGGCGGGTTGACGCTGCTTACACACGTGCCTTCGGTGAGTCCGTAGCCTTCGAGAATCCGGATGCCGGTTCGCTCCTGGAACGTCCGAAACACTTCGACCGGCATCGGCGCCGCGCCGCACAGCCCGTATTCGAGCGAACCGACGTTCCTCTCGCCGATCGGTACGTCGAGCAGCGACGCATAGAGCGTCGGCACGCCGCTGAAGAAGTTGATGCGATGGTGCTCGACCAGCTCCCAGAAGCGCTTGACGACGCCGTCGCCGCGATAGCCTTGCGGTGTGCCCAGCACGACGTGGGCGCCGCGCGAAAACGGCACGAGCCCGGTTGCCAGGACCGCATTGACGTGGAATAGCGGCAGGCCGCAGAAAATCGTCTTGCCGGGGCCGATGCCCGCGCCGAAAAACTGTCCGACGCTCCACGCGTTGGCCACTTCGTTGCCGTGGCGGCGCATCGCGATCTTCGGCAGGCCGGTCGTGCCGCCTGTACAGAAGAACGACGAAAGATCGTCGGGATCGAAGCGGCGGTCGCTGTCGAGCGCCGCCCCCGACTCACGCGCGATCGCGCGGCCGAAATCGTGGAGTCCGATGCGCGCGGGCACCGCACTTCGCACCCCGCCCCGGCCGTGCAACCTGACGCCTTCCCGCCGCTGCAACAGGCGCGCGACGAATCGCTTCGGCATGCGCACGCGATCGGCCGGATTCACCAGCACCAGATGTCGCAGCGTGCCGACCCGGTCCAGCACCGACTGCACCTTCGGCCACAGATCGGTGCCGGGAAACGGCGCGAGCGTCACCAGGACGTCCACCTTCGCCGCGTTCAGCAATTCGGCAATGGCGGCCGATTCCAGCAGCGGATTGATCGCGCACACGATGCCTGCCGCCTCGCCGCCCCAGATCACGAAATGCGTTTCGGGCAGGTTCGGCAGGATATAGGCGATCACCGTGTCTCGACGCACGCCGACGCGCGTGAAGAAATTCGCGGTACGCGTGATGTCGCGGACCAGTTCGCGATAGCTCCAGCGCACCGCGTGCCGATGATCGTCGACATGCAGGAAGAACGACAGAGCAGGCGCCGACGGATCGAGCGCGGCGCCGCGGCAAATCATTTCGTAGGTGCTTGCCGGCAAATCCGCCGACGGGCCGTTCGCTTCGATCGCAGCGACGTCCGCTTGAGTGGAGATTCCGTTCATGCGCGTTCGTCCACGATGCGATTGCGTTGCACGCCGAGATCGATCCGCCCGTCCGCGCTGGCGATGCGTGCCTCGACGATGTCGCCGGGCCGCAGATACTGGCTTCTTCCCGCCTGGATTTTCATGAACATGCGCCATTTGGCGGCCTCGGGCAGCAACGCCGCGATGCGCTGCTTCGCCGGCGACGGAACGCTCAGCGCGCAGCCGGAGGGCGTACCGGTCGCAATCAGGTCGCCCGCATGCAGGTCGTGCACCGCCGACAGTTCGGCGAGCGTCTCGGCCGGCCCGTAGACGAGATTGGCCGTCGAATCCTTCTGCCGCACCTGTCCGTTGACCGTAAGCGTCAGGTCGAGTCCGCGCAGCGCCGCCATGTCGCTCGCCTCCAGCATGCACAGATAAGGGCCGACCGGCCCGAACGTCCGGTAGCTCTTGCCTTTGTAGAACTGCATCTGAGGGATCTGCACGTCACGGGCCGAGTAGTCGTTCACGATGACGATGCCGGCGATGTATTCATGCAGATTTGCATCGGTGACCGTCTGGCGAGTGGAGATATCGCGCTTCATCACCAGCCCGAGCTCGATCTCGTAGTCGAGAAATCGCACATGCCGTGGCCGCACGACGTGCGAATCGGCGGCCACGACGCAACTGGCCGCCTTCGTGAAGATCATGTTGAAGGTCTTCGCGTCCGGATCCATGCCGGATTCGATCATGTGCTGGCGATAGTTGGCGCCCTGACACACGAATTGCTGATTGCGCGTGACGGGCGACAGCCACGTCACCTCCGATTCCGGTAGGGTCGGCCCGGACAGCGCGGCCAGTTCCTCGATCCGGTTCGCGCGCACGAAATCGGCCGTCGTCTCGAACTCGCCCGGGATCGGCGTGATCGCCCCCTGCCTGATCACGCCCCACCGGGCGCGTCCTCGATGCTGGTAATGCAGAACATGCAGTGACATGAATGTGCCTCAGGATAGCTGAACGAATCGGCGCCGCGTCATGCGAACAGCCTGGCGAGCGTCTTCAGTTTGCCGACCGTGACATCCGGACTGCGCCGCAGACTGCGGATGAGCGCGGCAACGCTGGTCAACGTGAATTTGGGTTTCGTGAAGCTGCGCGGCATGGCCTGCCCCCACTGGGACATCGCTTCGCGACTGACCGCATGCACGCCCATTGGCACGTCGGCCGTAAACAGGTCGCCGTCGCAGTAATGCTCGTGCTTGTCGGCCCACGGGTCCTGCCAGTAATCGAAGATCTGGCTGCCGAGGATGTGCCGTCCGATACCCCATGCATGCGTCCAGCCCTGATCGCGCAATACGCGTTGGCCCATGCCGACCGCATCGGTATCCACGACCTCGTAGGCGCTATGGCTGTAGAGCGGTGCAAAGCCCTGGGCCAGCGCGAGCGTGTGATGGTCGGCCGGGACAGCACCGAGATCGAGACGCAGGAACGCCACGGCGGGCGAACCGTCCGGCAGCACCTGCACGTCGCTCGGGATGAACCCGAAATGCTGCGTGTACCACGCGCAAGTTTGCTGGAAATCGGCCAGCTCCAGCACGACGTGGCCGAGCTTGATCACCTCCGGCGGACCCTGCGGCGGGCGTTGCGTGTCGTTGATGCGGGAGGCGCCGTCGATGGTGTTGAGCGGCAAAGGATGCCGGTGCGGCAGCGGGGCGGCCATCGCCTGGCCGCACACCGCATCGACGCGGAAACCGGACGGATCGACGAGACGCACACGACGGCCGCCACCCGGCCAGTCCAGCGCCTCGACATCGGATGCGCCGGGCACGCGCGTCAGCGCATGCAGATCCTCGATCCGATTCACGCGCAGGCCGAAGCCGACAAAGCGCGCTTTGGACGCCTTTCGGACGACATAGCAAAACGGCGCGGGCCCGGCGCCGCGCAGGAACATTTGCTCACTATCGCGCGAAACGGTACGAAGTCCGAAGTCGTTCAGAAATTGCTCTGCCCTGGCAAGATCGGGGCGATCGAAAATCAGGTACGCCAGCGCGGATGCTTTCGTTGTCGGCCGCGCATGGCGAGCCGGTTGCGGTGTGGTCAGTTGCATGTCGAAGGCCTCAGACGGAAGATTGAACAGGTTCGGTGACGGAGGACGTTGTGCCGATCGGCATTCCGAGCAGGGCCAGACTCTCGGCAACGAGACGGTTGGCTTCGCTCGCCGGCCCGTCGTGAACGATCACCCGGTCGGGCCGGACCACCGCGGCCCACCCCAGCGGCACGGCCCGAGGCAGGAACACGCCCTCGAGATCCTCCCAGCTGCCGCTCGCCGCAAGATGCAGCCGCTGCCCGCGATGCGCGATCTGGACGACCGTTCCGCCGAGGGCGGCAAAGGCCGCGGCCGTCCCGCTGTCGAGCGCCGCGGCGGCGTCGCGACCGAACCCGATCAACGTGAGGCCGGCGCCCTGTACATCGTCGCTCAGGCAGGTCCGGCCATCGGTTCCGCGCACCCAGCCCTGCGGCAGCACCGCCCCGCGCACCAGTCCGGACCTGGTGCGGCCCGCCACGAACAGCCCGCGCCGGCATGCGTTTGCCGGCTTGATCTCCAGTTCTTCGAAATAGGCGCGCCACTTCGGCACGAGCCGCGTGGCGCGCATCAGGCCGTGCGTAAGCAATGCGACTCCGGCGTTACGCGGCATCACCAGCCGCCCCATGAGCTTCGCAAACCGGATCATCGCTTTCACGTGAGGCCGCCGTTCCTGGTCGTAAGTGGCGAGAATTCGCGGCGCTGCGCGCCCGTGGATGACCGACGCGAGCTTCCAGCACAGATTGGCGGCGTCGCGCAGCCCCGCGACCAGCCCTTGCCCGACAAAGGGCGGCGTAATATGCGCCGCGTCCCCCGCCAGAAAGACACGTCCCTGGCTGAACGCATTCACGGTCCGCGCGTGAAAGCGGTAGACCGCCTTGCGCTCGATCACCATGTCGTCGACGTTGCCCCACGGCGCAAGCAGTTCGCGAATGCGCGCGTCGGATTCCATCTCCTCGCGCGTTTCGCCGGGGCGCAGCATGAATTCCCAGCGCTCGCGCGCGCCGGGGGCCACCATGTGCGGCGTCGGCCGCCGGTGATCGCAAATGAATTCGACATGGTCGATCGGGCGGGGGACGTTGCGCGCGTCCACGATGAGCCAGTCCTCCATGAAGGTCTTGCCCTTGAACTCCTGCCCGATCAATTGACGGACGAGCGAACTCGCGCCGTCGGCGCCGATCACGTAACCGGCCCGGACGGTGTGGGTCCGTCCCTGCCCGAGATCCAGCGTTGCCGCGACCGCTTCGTGCCCCGCTTCGATGCCGAGCAGCGACACGCCGAGCGCCGTGTGCGCGCATGCGTATCGCTGCAGGCGGCGCCGCAGACAGCGTTCGAGGGTCGGCTGATAGAACGTCACGAGCTTCGGATGCCCGTCGATGCTGCCGAGCGTCTCGGCCTTGCCGAACTCGCCCAGCAGCGGCGAATGCATCCGCACACACGGGATCGCCACGGTTTCCAGTTCGTGCTCCGTCACCCCGATGAGCTGCAGGATGCGCAACGCTTCGTTATCGAGGGCGATCGCCCGGGGCGCCATATAGATGTCGGTCGCCTTGTCGATGACGAGCACGTTCACGCCGTCGCGCGCGAGCAGATTGGCTGCCGCCGCGCCGACCGGCCCGAAGCCGACGACGAGTACATCGACGCTCGACGGCAGCGCGTCGACGCTCTCCCGGTCACGACCGGGCGGCGCGTCGACGCGGCCATTCATCTGCACATTTGTCTCCACATGCACTCCAGTAATCGATCCGCCCGGCTCGGTTCGGCCGGTAAGTGACATTCAACTCATAACTGATAACTTTGTCAATCATGATGTTTGAGTCTATACTCGGGCTTCGATGCACGACCGTGATGCCATGCCGAATTCACCGAAGTCCCGCCTGGACAAGCGCCCTGCAGAGGGCACCTCCGACCTCGCCGCCCCGGAACGCGAGCCGCGCGGCGCCCGCCGCAAGCGCGAAACGCGGGCGCGGCTGCTGGAAGCCGCGCTCGGGCTGATGGCGGAAAAAGGGGCGGAAGGCGTGGCGATCAACGAGATCACCGAGGCGGCCGACGTCGGATTCGGCTCGTTCTACAACCACTTCGAATCGAAAGAAGCGATCTATGCAGCGCTCGTGGACTGGGTATTCGAGGAATTTGCCGATACGCTCGACCGCGCCGCAGCAGACCTGTCGGATCCCGCCGAAGTCATTTCGGTATCGGTTCGACACACGTTGCTGCGCGCGCGGCGCGAACCGGTCTGGGGGCAATTCCTGATCCGCGAGGGTTTATCCGCGCGTGCGTTGAGCCACGGGCTCGGACAGCGGCTGCTGCGCGACGTGCAGAAAGGCGCGTCCGCCGGACGGTTCGATGTCGCCGATCCGCTGATGTCCGTCCTTTCCGTCGGCGGCACGGTCCTCGCCGCGATTGCCGCGGACCTGCAATTCGCCATCCCGTCCAGCCCCATGACGCGTGGATTCGGAACACGCGGATTCGGCAACGAAGACTTTCCGGAGCGGGCCGCGACCGTCCTGCTGCAAGGGCTCGGGCTCTCGCGCGCCGACGCGGAAGAGATCGCGCACCGGCCGTTGCCGGCCGTCTCGACGGACGCGCATGCGCGTTGAGGCAACGTGCAGCGGACAACGCCGCGGTGACGCGCTCGCGTCGACACACCTTCTACGGCAGACCGCTGCGGCACCTGCGGCATAGGTGGAGCAAGGTTCCCGCAACGAAAAATTCAACGCTGCGTAACCCGCACCCCTATGCCCCGAGCCGGTCCTTCAGAAACTCGACGCACGCCCGCACCTTCGCGGACTGCGCGAGCCGCGCCGGATAGACGGCCCAGACGTTCGCGGGCTGCGTGACGCCCGGCAGCACACGCTGCAGGCGGCCCGCGTCGAGCAGCGGCTGCACGTCCCACACCGAGCGCAGCACGATCCCGCGTCCGGCGAGCGCCCACTGCACGGCCACCTCGCCGTGATTGCTCGACAGCGGCCCCGTCACCTGCACGGACACCGTCTCGCCGCGCGCGTCGAGCCGCCACACGCCGAACGGATGGTCGCGCTCCTTGATCGCGAGACAGGCGTGCGACGCGAGATCGCCGACCTGCTTCGGCGTGCCATGCCGCGCCAGATAGTCGGGCGACGCGCACAGCACGCGATGGTTCGTCGCAAGCTGCTTCGCGATCAGGTGGCCGGCGATCTCGTCGCCGATGCGAATGTCGACATCGAAGCCCTCGGCCGCGACATCGACGATCCGGTCGAACAGTTCCAGCCGAACGTTGAGCTGCGGATGACGATCCGACAGCTCGGCCAGCGCCGGCGCGACGACGTTGCGGCCGAAGCCGAAGCTGCTCGACACGCGCAACGTGCCGCGCGGCACGCAGCGCGTGCTCGACACATCCTCGACCAGATGCTCGACGTCGTCGAGGATCTTCTCGGCCCACGCGTAGACGCGCTCGCCGGCGTCCGTCACCGACACGCGTCGCGTCGAGCGATGCAGCAGGCGAATCCCGAGGCTCGTCTCGAGCATCCCGACCCGCTTGCTGACGTACGACGACGACATCGCCAGCGCGTCGGCCGCCGCGCTGAAGCTGGCCTTGCGCGCGACCATGCAGAACACGCGCAGGTCGCCGAGTTCGGGCATCGCGCCGGTCTCGTTCATCGCGCGCTTCCGTTCGGGACGAACTGCAGATGCCGGTGCGTGCGCCGGCGTACGTCTTCGTCGCCGCCTTTCGGAGCGCGCGCGCGGGCCACATCGAACGCATTGGCGAGCACGCCGCCTTGCATGACCGCGTCCTGCCCACGGCTATCGGCGGCCGCGCATGCGGGACCCAGCGCCACCAGCGACAGCACCCGCTTCAACATGGGGTTCATCGTTTCATCGCGAAGTCGACGATCCGTGCGGATCAGTTCAGGCCGCGATCGGCCGCCTCGACGAGCTTGCGCTCCGCTTCGGTATCGAGCGAGCGGCATGCCCACAAATAGACGAGCGCGGCAACCGGCAGGCCGACCAGCATCGCGATATCGGTACCGCCGAGCGCACGTGCGACGGGGCCGCTGTACGTCTCGGTCTTGAAGAACGGGATCATCGCGACGAAGCCGACCGCATATGCGGTAAGGCCACGCCAGTTCCAGCGGCCGTAGATGCCGCGCGGATTGAAGATCTCGCGCACCGAGTAATGCGTATGCCGCACGAAGAAGAAGTCGACGAGGTTGATCGCGGTCCACGGCGTGAACAGATAACCGAGGATGCCGAGGAAGTCGCCGAACTTCCCCATGAAGTCGTCGGACGCCGCGAACGCGAGCGACGTCGCGACGACCGCGACGATCAGCAGGCTCACGACGCGCTTGCCCGCGCTCGACTTGAGCGGCCGAAACGAATCGGTGATGCTGAGCAGCGTGAGCGAAGCGCCGTAGAAATTCAGGCCCGTGATCGCGAGCAGCCCGAGCAGCGACAGCAACAGCGTGACGGAGCCGAAACCGGGATGGATCGCGTCGCCCGCACGCTGCACGGCATCGGCAATCTCGATCTTCGAGTTCAGCGCGGCCGCGGCCGTACCGACCAGCATCATCCACGCGCCGCCGATCAGCGCGCCGGTGAAGGTCCACCAGAACGTTGCGCGCACACCGGTCTTGGGCGGCAGATAGCGCGAGTAGTCCGAGACGTAGATCGACCACGACAGCTGGTAGGCCGCCGCCGCGAACAGCTGCACGAGGAACGGCGTCGCCTTGAAGCCCGCGAACGACAGCTGTTCGGCCGGGAACGGCACCTTCACGCAGATGCCGACGCTGAACACGCTCAATGCGATCAGCAGCGCGATCGCGAGCCAGCGCTGCGCCTTGTGAATCAGGTCGTAACCGAAGATCGCGAGCGCCACCGCGATCGCGGTAAACACGATATAGCTGACGTGCGGCTCCGTGCCGAGCAAGTGATGCGCGGTCTGGCCGGCCATCAGCTGATTGAACGAGTTGTAGCCGACATACGTGACGAGCGCGACGATCCATACCAGCAGCGCACCCATGTAGCCGAACTGCGGCCGCGACTGGATCATCTGCGGCAGCCCGAGCTGCGGGCCCTGGCTCGAATGGAACGCCATGAAGAACGTGCCGAGCAGATTGCCGATCAGCACCGCGATCGCGCTCCACAGCAGATTCCCGCCCATGCTCACGCCGATCGCGCCGCACGCGATCGTCGCGAGATTCGCGTCGCCGGTAAACCAGACGGGCCACAAGTGCCACGCCTTGCCGCGCCGCTCCGCGAGCGGCACATAGTCGATCGAACGCGCCTCGATGCGCGACTTGCCGCGACCTTCCATCGCGAGGCCGTCGGCCACTGCCTGCTGTCTCATGTCTCCTCCATTGCGTCTGTCGGCGGCGGTGGCGCGCCGCGCCGCTAGCCGATCGAGATCCGATCGCGGCGCGGCCGGCCACCGTACACCTGTGACGTTACCTTACAGTTAACGATGAACTCATGGTTAACACTGGTACGCACTTCGCCTCCGGCACCGTACTAGCGCAATCTCCTATTGACGCAAGGTCAAACCGACGCGTTCGTGATGGTCGGCCCACATCAGGCGAAATAAGCGCGTTAAAAGCCGCCAATCTCGGGATAACCCTGATCCAAAACCGGCTGCACATCTTCTATATTTCGTTAACCGTTAGTTTTCTCGTAACCATCAGTTAATCAAAGTACCGCACCGAGCACGACGCCATGACCTACCTGCCGATCGAATTCCACCAGAAAGCCAAGCTGCCGCAACTGCCGGCCGATTTCTGCTCGAACCCGGAACTCGCGTGGACGATTCCGAAAACCTATTACACGTCGCAGGAGGTCTTCAAGGTCGAGGAAGAGAAAATCTTCGCCGACACGTGGATCTGCGTCGCGCATCGCAGCGAACTGGCCGACGCGAACCAGTATGTAACGCGCGAAGTGATTGGCGAAAACGTGCTGATCGTGCGCGGCAAGGACAAGGTGCTGCGCGCGTTCTACAACGTCTGCCCGCACCGCGGGCATCAGCTGCTCGAAGGCAGCGGCAAGGCGAAGAACGTCATCACGTGCCCGTACCACGCGTGGACGTTCAAGCTCGACGGCGCGCTCGCGCACGCGAACAACTGCGATCACGTGATGGCGTTCGACAAGGAGAACGCGAGCCTCGTGCCGGTCAAGGTCGAGGAATACGCAGGCTTCGTGTTCATCAACCTGAACCCGAACGCCGGCACGGTCGAGGCGCAGCTGCCCGGCATGGAGGCGCGCCTGCGCGCCGCGTGCCCGGTGATCGACGACCTGAAGCTCGCCGCGCGGTTCGTCAGCGAGACACCCGCGAACTGGAAGTCGATCGTGGACAACTATCTCGAGTGCTACCACTGCGGCCCCGCGCACCCCGGCTTCTCCGACTCGGTGAAGATCGACCAGTACACGCACACGCTGCACGGCAACTGGACGCTGCAGTTCGGACACGCGGAATCGTCGGAGCGTTCGTTCAAGCTCGACCCGTCGATGAAGGACGCGAGCTTCCAGGGCTTCTGGGCGTGGCCGTGCACGATGTTCAACGTGCCGCCGGGCGCGGATTTCATGACGGTGATCTATGAATTCCCGGTCAACGCCGAAGTGACGCTGCAGCATTACGACATCTATTTCCTGAACGAAGAGCTGACCGACTATCAGAAGAACCTGATCGAGTGGTACCGCAACGTGTTCCGTCCGGAAGACCTGCGCCTCGTCGAGAGCGTGCAGAAGGGGCTGAAGTCGCGCGGCTATCGCGGCCAGGGCCGAATCATGGTCGACCAGCGCCGCAGCGGCATCAGCGAACACGGCATCGCGCACTTCCATCATCTGCTCGCACAAAAGTATCAGGACTGACACCCGCACCAGGACGACATAACATGACTGCCCTTCAATCACCGAGCCTGCTGCGCGAGCAGGCCTACATTGCCGGCGCGTGGCGCGGCGCCGACGACGGCGCGGTGCTCGACGTCACCAATCCGTCGACCGGCGAGCGGATCGCACGCGTGCCGAACATGGGCGCCGGCGAGGCGCGCGCCGCGATCGAGGCCGCGCATACGGCGTTCGCGACGTGGCGCAAGACCACCGCGAAGGAGCGCGCGCGCCTGCTGCGCAACTGGTTCGAGCTCATCATGGCGCGCCAGGAAGAACTCGCGGCGCTGATGACGCGCGAGCAGGGCAAGCCGCTCGCCGAAGCGCGCGGCGAGATCGCCTATGCGGCATCGTTCGTCGAATGGTTCGCCGAGCAGGCCAAGCGTATCGACGGCGACGTGATCCCGAGTCCGAACCCCGATCAGCGCCTCGTCGTGACGAAGGAACCGGTCGGCGTCTGCGCGGCGATCACGCCGTGGAATTTCCCCGCGGCGATGATCACGCGCAAGGCCGCCCCCGCGCTCGCGGCCGGCTGCACGATCGTGATCAAGCCCGCGAACGAAACACCGTTGTCGGCGTTCGCGCTCGCGGCACTCGCCGAGGAAGCCGGCATTCCGGCCGGCGTCGTCAACGTCGTGACCGGCAAGTCGCGCGAGATCGGCGCGGAAATGACCTCGAGCCCGCTCGTCAAGAAGCTGACCTTCACCGGGTCGACCGAAGTCGGCCGGCTGCTGATGCGCAAGTGCTCGGACACCGTCAAGAAGATGTCGCTCGAGCTGGGCGGCAACGCGCCGTTCATCGTGTTCGAC
>NZ_KV786635.1:0-1828 GCF_001806955.1 Burkholderia sp. HMSC10F09 | reverse complement strand
CGCGCCGTTCATCGTGTTCGACGATGCCGACCTCGACCGCGCGGTCGAAGGCGCGCTGCTGTCGAAGTACCGCAACGCGGGCCAGACCTGCGTGTGCGCGAACCGCTTCTTCGTGCACGACGCCGTGTACGACGAATTCTGCCGCCGCTTCGCGGAGCGCGTCGCGGCGTTCCATGTCGGCGACGGTTTCGACGCCGGCGTCAACATCGGCCCGCTGATCAACGAAGCCGCCCGCGACAAGGTCGACGGCCTCGTGCGCGATGCGGTCGCGCAGGGTGCGCGCGTGCTGGTGGGCGGCGCACCGCACGCGCGCGGCGGCAACTTCTACGCGCCCACCGTGCTTGCGGACGCGAAGCCCGGGATGGCCGTGCTGAGCGAGGAAATCTTCGGACCTGTCGCGCCGATCGTGCGCTTCACGAGCGACGACGAAGTCGTGCGTCTCGCGAACGACTCGATCTACGGCCTCGCCGCGTACTTCTACAGCCGCGACATCGGCCGCGTGTGGCGCGTGGCCGAGCAGCTCGAATACGGGATCGTCGGCATCAACAGCGGGTTGATTTCGAACGAAGTGGCGCCGTTCGGCGGCGTCAAGCAATCGGGCATCGGACGCGAAGGCTCCAAGTACGGGATCGAGGATTTCCTGTCGATCAAATACCTGTGCATGGGCGGCGTGAGCGCCTGATCTCCGTGACGGGCGCGCGCTTCGGTCGCGCGCCTTTTTCTGCTGTACCGAATCCCTGCTTTACCCGCCGGCAAAGGAATGCCTGATGAACGCCCGTGAATCGATCTTCGTCGACGTCGTCGCCGTCGAAACCCTGACCCCGCTGATCAAGCGCTTCACGCTCGCGCTGCCCGACGGCGCGCCGTTGCCGCCGTTCAGCGGCGGCGCCCACGTGCTCGTGTCGATGCAAAACGGCGAGCGGTGGCACCACAACGCGTACTCGCTGCTGAGCTCGCCGCACGACACGCGCCAATACCAGATCGCGGTGCGTCGCGAGGAAGCGTCGCGCGGCGGTTCGGCGTTCATGCACGAGCATGTCGCGGCCGGCACGCGGCTCGCGATCGGCTCGCCCGCGAACCTGTTCGAACTCGCGCGCAACGCACGCCGCCATGTGTTCATCGCCGGCGGCATCGGCATCACGCCATTCCTTGCGCAACTCGCCGAGCATGCGCCCGGCGGCGATGTCGAGCTCGAACTGCACTACGCGTACCGCAGCCCCGAACACGGTGCGTTCGTCGACGAGCTGAAGGCCGGCCCGCATGCGGCGAACGTACATACCTACGTCGACAGCCTCGGCCAGCGCCTCGATCTGATGCGTCTGTTCAAGACGCTGCCCGCCGACGCGCACGTCTACGTGTGCGGACCGCAAGGCCTGAACGACGCCGTCTATGCGAATGCCGCGCTGCTCGGCTGGCCGAAGTCGCAGCTCCATGCCGAACAGTTCGCCGCGACCGATACGGCCGGCCAGGCCTTCACCGTCGTGCTCGCGCGCTCGGGCATCGAGCTCGAGGTGCCCGAGGACACGACGATCCTGCAGGCGATCGAGCGCGCCGGCGTAACGATCGACTCGCTGTGCGGCGAAGGCGTGTGCGGTACCTGCGAGGTCGCGATCCTCGAAGGCGAGGCCGATCACCGCGACCAGTATCTCGACGACGACGAAAAGGCCGCGCAGAAGACGATCCTGCTGTGCGTCTCGCGTGCGCGCACGCCGCGCCTCGTGATCGACCTGTAAATTTTCCCGCGCGCCGTATCCGGTAAACTACGCCGGATTCAGGAACCCCGGCGCGCCGTTCCTTTTCGACGCGGCGGCATCGCCCGCGGCCCGCC
>NZ_KV786634.1:0-3609 GCF_001806955.1 Burkholderia sp. HMSC10F09 | reverse complement strand
CAGCAGGCGGGGGTTTTTGCATTTGCGGCGGCCGAAGTGCGCGCTCGCGTCGCGCTCGACGACGCAGCACAGCCGACGCCCCCGACATTCGATCGAACTCCACCCCTTTCCATGTCGAACGGCGGCCGAAAGCCGAATCCCACGATTTGATACGATCGAGATCTGTCGGACAGTCATCCGAACGAGATCGCGAAAGAGGGCATGGAATGAATATCGGCGACGCATCGCGCGCATCCGGCGTCAGCGCAAAAATGATCCGGTACTACGAGCAGGTCGGTCTGCTGACGCCAAGCAAGCGCAGCGACGCCGGCTATCGGATCTACGGTCCGGACGAAATCCATACGCTGCGGTTTATCCGCCAGGCGCGTCGACTCGGCTTTCTCGTCGAGGACATTCGAAAACTGCTGACGCTATGGCAAGACCGGTCGCGAGCCAGTGCCGAAGTGAAGTCGATCGCGCTCGGCCATGTCGCCGAGCTCGACAAACGAATCGCCGAACTCACCGATATGCGCGACACGCTGATGGACCTCGCCGCGCACTGTCACGGTGACGCGCGACCCGAATGCCCAATTTTGGCGCGACTTGCGGAGCCCGTCGGTGAACCACGTTAGTGCGCGCGCTCGACACGCCGAACCGAGGCTTTACGCCATCCCATTAAAAATCAAGCAGTTACGAACAGAGAGCGGCGCATCATTCCAAAACGGAATGACTTCCATGCAAGCATTTCACTAGCATCGCGGTCTGGGATCGCTATAATTCGGGATAACCCTATACGGGAAATCCCTGAATCTCGCTTCGCCAGGGTTCCCCTTCCTTGGAGAACATCATGATCGCCTACATCGTCGAAAAGCTGAGCAACTGGTTCGAATCCGCAGAGCGCGAGCGCCGTGAGGCTTATCTCGCCACGTCGTCGGACATCGTCCAGCTCGAGCAACGTATCCGTTCGCTCGAAACCAACGGCTACTCGCGGTAATTGCCGTGAACGCCGGGTGCCGCGCGGCACCGGTCCAAAAGCAAGCCCCGTATTGACGGGGCTTTGTTTTTTGTGCGGCGAAACTGGAGAAATTCGCCGTATGGCGCTATGGTATGGGCCTGTTTTTCAATCAGGGGGCACGATCATGCGCTTGCGTTTCACGGGGCGCCGCGCTGCGCGCGCGCACGCCATTGCGGGTGCCGCGATACTGCTTCACGGCGTCCTCGCTGCGGCTGCGACGTCGTCGAAGCCGTTGATCCTCGATACTCAGCGCGGCATCCAGGACGGCCGCGGCGGACTGGTTCTGCAGACGGCACCGCTATCGTCGGAGCCGATTGTCGAGCCGGCAGGCATGCGCGCGCCGGCAGGGCAGACCGGCACTTCGTCGATTCCGCTGTTCGTCGCGCCGTACATCGACGTGCCGGCAGCAGGGGCATCGCGAACCGGCTCGCCGGCCGTCATCACGCCGCGCCCGCGACCGCTGCAGCCGTAACGCCGATCAATTGCCGCGGTGCTCGACCTGGCATCGCGCGCCGCTGTCCTGTCCGAGCGTCTCGACCAGATACGGCAGCGCGTCGTTCATGCTTTGGGCAAGCGTGTACGGCGGGTTCAGAATGAACATGCCGCTTCCGTAGAGGCCGAGCCCGTCTGCGGGCGGATTCGACACCGTCAGCGTCGCGTGCAGCCAGTTGTCCGGCTGCAGGCGCTTCAGCTGTTCCGCAAAACGCTGCGATTCGGGCCGCGTTACTTGCGGATACCAGATCGCATAGCAGCCCGTCGCGAAGCGCTTCAGGCACTCGGTCACGCAAGTGATTGTGCGCGCGTAATCCTTCTTGTCCTCGTACGACGGATCGATCAACACGAGCGCGCGTCGCGGCGGCGGCGGCAGCAGCGCCTTGATGCCTTCGAAGCCGTCTCCGGAGAAGATCATGGCGCGTCGTCCGGCATCGCGAAAATTGTGGCGCAGCACGTCGATTTCGGTCGTGTGCATTTCGAACAGGCGCATCCGGTCCTGTTCGCGCATCAAGCGCCACGCCAGATACGGCGAGCCCGGGTAGTAACGCAGTTCGCCGTCGTCGTTCAGCGCGCGCACTTCGTCGACATATTCGCCGAGCGCCGGCGGCAGATTCTTGTCGTTCCACAGTCGGCCGATGCCGGTATCGTACTCGGCCGTCTTCGCCGCATAGCCGTCGCGCAGCGAATACACGCCTGCGCCGGCATGCGTATCGATGTACCAATACGACTTGTCCTTCTTGTTCAGATAGCGCAGCAGTTGAACGACGACGGCGTGCTTGAGCACGTCCGCGTGGTTGCCTGCGTGAAAACCGTGACGATAGCTGAGCATGGCGGGCGGCCTGGAACGAATGATGAATCGGGAAAAGCGGCAATCGGGCGCGCTCGGGCGCCGATGCGGCCGCGTATTGTACGCGAGGTACGCGCGTCGTCGCGCCTTACTCGTACGCGTCGCCGACCACCGCTTCGACGCGTTGCTTCACGTCCGGCGCGAGCCGCGCGACGACGTCGAGCGCACGCATGTTGTCGCCGATCTGCTCGATCCGCGAGGCGCCGGTGATCACCGAGCTCACGCGCGGATTCGCGAGCACCCACGCGATCGCGAGCTGGCCGGTCGTACAGCCGAGTTCGGCCGCGATGTCGCCGAGCTGCGCGACGATCGCGTTGCTTGCGGGATCGGTGAGGCGATCGCGCAGCCAGTCATAGCCCTGCACCTGCGCGCGACTGCCGGGCGGGACGCCGTTGCGATACTTGCCGGTCAGCAGGCCCGACGCGAGCGGGCTCCATGTGGTCAGGCCGAGGCCGTAATCGTCGTAGAGCCGCGCATATTCCTGCTCGACGCGCGTGCGGTGGAACAGGTTGTACTGCGGCTGCTCGACGATCGGCTTATGCAGATGATGCCGTTCGGCGATGTCGTATGCGGCGCGGATCTCGTCTGCGCTCCACTCGGAAGTACCCCAGTACAGTGCCTTGCCGCGCGCGATCATGTCGCTCATCGCCCATACGGTTTCTTCGATGGGCGTATGCGGATCGGGGCGATGGCAGTAGACGAGGTCGACATAGTCGAGTTGCAGCCGCCGCAACGAGCCGTCGATGGCGTTCAGCAGATATTTGCGGTTCAGCGTGTGGTACTGGTTCGGCGCTTCGGCCAGCCCCCAGAAAAACTTCGTCGACACGATGTAGCTGACGCGCGGCCAGCCGAGCGACTTCAGCGCCTGGCCCATGATTTCTTCGGACCTGCCGCCCGCGTAGACCTCGGCGTTGTCGAAGAAATTGACGCCGGCGTCCCGCGCGGCGGCGAGACATTCGCGCGCGACCCGCTGGTCGACCTGATTGCCGTACGTGACCCAGGAACCGAGCGAAAGCGCGCTGATCTGCAGGCCGGAGCGGCCAAGGCGCCGATAGTGCATGCGACTCTCCTGCGTGGACTCGATCGACCTTAAGCTTAGACGTTTTGCGCGCGGCCGGCAGCGCCGATCGTGCACAATAGCGGCTGGTTCGCCGGTGCGGCCGCTGGGTGGAGACGGGCGCGGCGCAGGCAGGCTTTATCGATCCGATAACAGAAGGAGACGGACATGGCAGCAGATCTGAGCGGCAAGACCGCAGTCGTCACGGGCGCCGCG
>NZ_KV786633.1:0-7903 GCF_001806955.1 Burkholderia sp. HMSC10F09 | reverse complement strand
TAGCGCGAAAGAGGCGTGATTCTATGCAGCTCGCGCAGGATGCGCAAGGGGGTCGACGCACTTTTTTTGATCCCCGCGATTTCATCGCAGCGAGACCGCCGAGTAGCACGACAGCGCTTATGGCGCGCAGAACGGACTAGAATGTGAGGTTCTTCGCCTCTTTCTATACGTATTTAATATGCGCCAGCGAATCGCCAAACGTCTTCCCCCCGATGCCGACAAGCTCGTCGGCCTGTCGCTTGCGCTCTTCGCTTCGGGCAGCCGCATCGAAGATCGCTTCTGGGAAGCGAAGCTCGATGCCCTGCTTGCCAAGATCGTTCGCAACGGCAACCAGACCACGCTCGACGCAGCGCTCGACCATCTGCAACAGAATCATCCCGACGCGTACGGTGCGCTCGCCGACATGGCAGAAACGCACAGCGAGTCGATGGTGATCGAGCACGACGGCCAACCGTACGACGCACTGCTCGTCGCGGTGCCCGTGCTCGCCTGGACGCGCTATGTGATTCCGTCGGGTCCGCTCAAGAGCGACATCGCCGACGCGCTGCGTGCGCACCTGCAGGCTCACGTGCTCGCCAACGGTACGCTGGTCGGGCTCGCGCCGTTCATGTACAGCATCGATCAACTGCCGCGGCACCACGTCGAAACCTACCGGCTCGCGCAGCAGCTCGCGCATGCAGCCCTCGGCCAGCATGCGGCCAAGCTCAATTTCGGCGACCTGCCGGAAACGTCCCCGATCCTGGCCGACCCGCGCTTCCTGCTCGCGGTCGTCGCCGCGCCCGCCGGCGCACCGCTGTTCCGCTGGCAGGAAGAAGAGCACGGCAACCGCATCGAGCGCGGCCAGTGTCTCGAGCAATGGACGGCCCAGGGCGGCCCGAACCTGTCGCTCGCACTGCCCGGCTGCGAGTTCGAGTGCCTGCTTCCGGACGCGTACTATTCGGCATGCCGCGATGCGGACGAACGCATACGTCCTCACACGGTCCGTACCGCGATTCGTTATCTTTTCGACACACTTGGTGCAGCGCCGCAGGAACTGCGCGCGGTCGTCGCCGGCTTCGGCGACCGACGCATCGACGAATATCGCGTGGGCTTCACGCGGCGCGGCAGCAACGACGTGATCTATGGCGTCGTCTGGCCGCTGTACGGCCGCGAGAACGGCGATGTGTCGATCGACAGCGCGACGCTCGAGGGCGAAGCGCCGATCGACGGCCCGCTCGAGGAAATCGTGAGCCTGCTGAAGGAATGCGGCGTCACGGACATCCGCCGGCACGCCGGGCGTTTCGAGCCGGAATACTGCGACGATTGCGGCGTGCCGCTCTATGCCGATCCGCTCGGCGAAATCGTCCATGCCGAGATGCCGGAAGACGCGTCGCCTGCGCAGCCGCATTTCCACTGATCGCCGGCACGGGCCGCCACGACCCGCAACGAGCCATCGCGTAAGCCGCTTCCGCCCCGTGCGGAAGCGGCTTTTTTCTTGTCTGCCTCCTTTGCCGCCAAATTTCGAACTTCTCCTAAGCCATTCAGCCAAGCAGACAACGTGTAAGGTATTTGTCATGATCGGCGCTCGACATACTTGCCGACAGATCAACGACACATTCGTAAGGAGGCTGAATATGCGGTTCCTGGTGGTCAATTCGGATGCCGAGCGGCGTGACGGGCTCAAGGCCCTGTTGCGGCAGATCGACCGTCACGCGCGTATCAACGACGCGCCCGACGGTTTCCAGGCGCGTCGCCTGCTGCGCACGCAGCGCTTCGATCTCGTCGCGATCGACTGGCTGGACGTCGGAAAGGTCAGCGAACTCCAGGCGCTGTGCACGGCCTGTTCGCCGACGCCCGTCGCGATGCTGATCGGCGACACGACCCCGGAAGCGGTTCAGAACTTCTTCGACTATGGCGTCGCGGGCGTGATTCCGCATGCCACGCGTCCGCATCTGCTGGTTCGCGCGCTCGAGATGGTGCTGCTCGGCGGTCACTATATTCCGCCGATCGCCCTGCGGCTGCTGCCTTCCGCGGCCGTCACCCGTCACGATGCGCGTTTCCAGACGCTCGCGAACGCATTGCCGCGCCGCTCGCCGGCCGGTCTGCTGTCGCCGCGACAAGCGCAGATCATGCGCTTCGTCCACATGGGCAGCACGAACAAGATGATCGCGCGCACGCTCGGCATCAGCGAAGGCACCGTGAAGATCCATCTCGCGAGCATCTTCCAGCAGCTCGGCGCCGCGAACCGCGCCGCCGCGGTCGCCATCTACAACGGCTGGCTGTCGCCGCATCTCGAGGTGCTGCTTGCGGACCGCGATCGCGCGCGCAAGCCCGTACTCGGCGAACGCGGCCCGGTCCCGCTGCGCGCACAACGGAACACGCGCCCGTATCCGCTGCCGAGCGCGACCGTCGACGATCCGGAACTGCCGCTCGCCGCCGAGGCGCTGCCCCGTTTCCGGCGCAGTCACTAGACGAACAGTCTCGATATTGCGACGGTCGACGTGTGCGGATTCCCACCTTTGATGCTCAACGAGTAATATGGACGCATGGGTTTTCTTTTCACACCGCTTCCGCTCTGGGTTGGCATCGGTGGCTGGATCGCCGCCGCGGCGCTGCTCGCGCTCGCGTTCTGGAAGCGCCCGTTCGTCCGCCTGCACGATGCGACGCTGCAGCACGTCTGGCTCGCACTCGTGACGGCCATCACCGTTCTCTGGGCGTCCAACGCATGGCTGGAGGACGGTGTCGTCATGCATCTGCTCGGCGCGACGCTGCTCGTCACGCTGTTCGACTGGACGCTCGCGCTGGTCGCGATGGGCGCCGTCACGGCGATCGCCGCGATTATCTTCGATGCATCGTGGCAAGGGGTCGGCCTGACCTACCTCGTCTACGGCGCGCTGCCCGTCGCGGTATCGGCATTGCTGCAGCGCGCGGCAATCGCATGGCTGCCGCACAATCTGCTGTCGTTCATCGCGGGCCAGGGTTTCGTGTCGCCGGCCGTCGCGATCGTTGCAGCTGCGGCCGCGGCGGCCGGCGTGCAGCTCGCGCTTGCCAACGGCGCGCCTGTCGTAATTCCGGGCGGCTACCTGTTCAACACGGTACTGCTCGCGCTCGGCGAAGCGTGGTTCACCGGCATGACGACCGCGCTAATCGCCGTCTATCGTCCCGCGTGGGTCACCACGTTCGACGTCCGCCGTTATCGTCTGGGTGGCCCGCGCGCTTGAACGTGCTGCGCCCCCGCGCGGCGCCGGCGCGTACCGCTTGCGCAGCGCAGGCGAGTCGGCCGTCTACTGCCGCGCTACTTTTTTACGCTAAGATTGAACTCCTGTTCTTCATCGGGCCTCTATACCTGCCCGATGCCTCATTCGCTCCTCACCAATAACCAGATGGACAGCTCAACTGCCTCGCTCCGGATCGTCCGGACGCTCGGCAAGCTGGCGGCCTGTGTCGCGGGCTTGTCGCTTGCACTTCCGGCACCGGTCTTCGCCGACCTTCTCGACCAGCGTTCCGAGCTGATCAATAAATTCGTCAACGAAATGCACGCCGATCCGCTCGTCGCCGACTGCGCCGCGCACGGCAGCTTCATCGCGAGCACGTCGACTGCCTTCGACCGCGTCGAGTTTGCGCCGAATGCATTCGAAAACGGCAACGCGACGATCACGCCGTGGAACGATTCGTTCGATCAAGGCAAGCAGCGCGTGAAGGTCGACAACATCGTCACCGTCGACGGGCTCGGCATTCGGACGAACGGCGGCGATCCCGAACCGCTGAAGTTTCGCTGCGGCTATGTCGGTCAGCAGATGCTCGCGTTCAGCTGGAACGATCCCGTTCCGCCGCTCAAGCCGCGCGTCGAGCGCCCGGCACCGTCGACGAAGAAATTCAAGGGCAAATCGCACAAGGGCAAGGTGAAGGCCAAGGCGACCGGGCGTCCCGCGAAAAAGGCCGTCACGAAAAAATCGACCGCGACGAAAAAACCCGTCAAGAAAAAGACCGCGAAGAAGTCCTGACGCGACGCAGCGGCAACGTCAGAAGCGAAAAAGCCGGCGCATCGTTCGATGCGGCCGGCTTTTTCGTTACCGACAATGCGTTTACGCGAACGTCTCGATCTGCTTGAGGATCGCCGCCAGCATCGCCGCGCCAAGCGCCGCGCTACGTTCGCCGTTCCAGCCGACGCGCTCGTCCGGCAGATTCGCGTTGTCCTTGAACGGCATCTCGAGCGTCAGCGACAGACAGCCGAACCGGTGTCCGACGTACTTCGACGCGAGCTTCAGCGCGTCCTCCTTGTACTTGCTAGCCGCATAGCCGTGCTCGGTCTGGAAGTCGGGGCTCGCGACCTTGAACGCTTCGATGAAGGCGTCCTGCTCCTTGCGCTGCTGCTCGGTAAAGCTCGGCAGCATCTCCGAGCCGGCGACGAACACGTACGGCAGATCCTCGTCGCCGTGGATGTCGAAAAACATGTCGCAGCCAATCGCATGAATCGCATCGCGCACCGCGAGCACCTCGGGGCTGCGCTCGGCATCGGGCGCCATCCATTCGCGATTCAGGTTCGCGCCGGCCGCATTGGTGCGCAGATTGCCGTGCACGCTGCCGTCGGGATTCATGTTCGGCACGATATGAAAGATCGCGCGATCGTAGAGCTTGCGCGCAACCGGATCGCCGGCCCAGTCGCCCCATCCGGCCAGCCGCTTCACGAGCCCTTCGACGAACCATTCGGCCATCGTCTCGCCCGGATGCTGCCGCGCGATGATCCACACCTTCTTCTTCGGCGCGCCATCGGTTTCCGGCGTACCGAGCGTCAGCAGCGACATCGGACGGCCTTCCACCGTACGGCCGAGTTCGACGACGCTCGCCTGCGGCAACTGCTGGACCGCACCGAGAAACGCGGCGTGGCGCTCTTCCGAATACGGTTCGAAGTACGCGTAATAGATGCTGTCGAATTCGGGCGTATGGTCGATCGTCATCGTGCGGCCGTCGAACGTCGTCGGCACGCGGAACCAGTCGACGCGATCGTAGCTCGCGACCGCGCGGTAGTCGCGCCAACCCGACGGATACGCACACTGCGCGGCGTTCTCGAACGTCATCACGCAGCGCTCGCCGCGCGCGCCCGTCAGGCGGAAATAGAACCACTGCGCGAATTCCGAGCGATTGTCGCCGCGCACGCGCAGCCGGATCGCGTCCGCGCTGTCGCAGGACACGACGTCGATTGCGCCCGCGTCGAAGTTGCTGGTGATCGAAAGAGCCATCCGTTTCTCCTTGAGCGGCCGTCACGCGCGGTGTGCCGCGCGCCGCGCCTCATGCATGCGCCGGCCGTCTCGTGAACGGCCGGCAGGGTCACTCGCCGACACGCCGGCGATATACGTAAGTCGAGTCGTTCGACGCGGCCGCGTCGAATGCATAGCCTTCCATCGCGAATGCCTGCAGCGCCTTCGGCTCGGCGATGCGGTTCTCGACGACATAACGCGCCATCAGCCCGCGCGCGCGCTTCGCGTGGAAGCTGATGATCTTGTAGCGGCCGCCCTTCCAGTCCTCGAAGACCGGCGTAATGACCGGCGCGGCCAGCAGCTTCGGCTTGACCGACTTGAAGTATTCGGTCGACGCGCAGTTGATCAGCACGCGCGATGCGCCGCGGCGCGTCTCGAGCTGCTCGTTCAGCGCGCGCGTGATGCGGTCGCCCCAGAACGCGTACAGATCCTTGCCGCGCGTATTCGCGAAGCGCGTGCCCATCTCGAGCCGGTACGGCTGCAGCAGGTCCAGCGGACGCAGCAGGCCATACAAGCCCGACAGCACGCGCACGTGTTGCTGCGCATAGTCGAGATCGGCGGCCGACAGCGATTTCGCGTCGAATCCTTCGTACACGTCGCCGTTGAACGCCAGCACGGCCTGCTTCGAATTGGCGGGCGTGAAGATCGGCGACCAGTCCGCGTAGCGCTGGTAGTTCAGCCGCGCGAGCGGATCGGAGATGTCCATCAGCGTCGCGATGTCCTGCGGCGACAGCTTGCGCAGGCCCGCGATCAGTTCCGACGCGTCGTCGACGAATGCAGGCTGCGTGTAAGACTGCACGTGGGCGGGCGTCTCGTAGTCGAGGGATTTGGCGGGAGAGAGAACGATTATCATAGAGGCTCGCTGGCACGCCGTGCCGTGCGGTCAGACGAAAACCACCGATTGTAACGAATGCCCAGCTCCCTCGCCCCGCCCGCCGCCCGCCGCGTCGTGCTCGACTCGAACGTGTGGATCGACATCCTCGTGTTCGACGATCCGGCCACGCGGCCGATTCTCGCCGCGCTGGAATGCGGCACGCTCGCGGCCGTCATCGACGGCCGGTGCCTGACGGAGCTCGAGCATGTGCTCGACTATCCGCAGTTTCGCGCGCGCGCGATCGACAAGGCGGCCGCGCTCGCGACGGTCGCGCGCCTCGCGCACGTCGTCGAGCCGGCGCCGGCCGACGCAGACGCGCCGCCGCTGCCGAAATGCAAGGACCGCGACGATCAGAAATTTCTCGAGCTCGCCCGCGCCGCGCAGGCCGAGTGGCTCGTGTCGAAAGACCGTGCGCTACTGAAGCTCGCGAAGCGCACGGCGCGCGATTTCGGCTTCCGCATCGCGCAACCCGCACCGTTTACCGAGGCCTGCGCGCTCGCCGCCGCAACGGCCGCCACTGTCACGCCGGCCTGACGCTGCCGGCATCACCACTTCGACCGTACCGATGAACGCTCCTTCCGACATGCCAACGTCCCCCGTTTTCCCGTCGCGCCTGCCGAACGTCGGCACGACGATCTTCACGGTCATGAGCGCGCTCGCCGCCGAAAAAGGCGCGGTGAATCTCGGGCAGGGCTTTCCGGATTTCGACTGCGACCCGCGCATCGTCGACGCGGTCGCGGCCGCGATGCGCAGGGGCCACAACCAGTACCCGCCGATGGCGGGCGTCGCGCCGCTGCGCGAAGCGATCGCGGACAAGATCGCGCAGCTCTACGGCCGCCGCTACGATGCCAGCACCGAAATCACCGTGACGGCCGGCGCGACGCAGGCGCTGCTGACGGCCATCCTGTGCGCCGTGCATCCGGGCGACGAAGTGATCGTCGTCGAGCCGACCTACGACAGCTATCTGCCGTCGATCGAACTCGCCGGCGGCAAGCCCGTCTTCGTCACGCTCGAAGCGCCGGACTACGCGATTCCGTTCGACCGTCTCGCGGCCGCGATCACGCCGAACACGCGGATGATCCTGATCAACACGCCGCACAACCCGACCGGCACCGTGTGGCGCGAAGCGGACATGCGCAAGCTCGAGGACATCGTGCGCGGCACCAACGTGCTGATCCTGTCGGACGAGGTGTACGAGCACATGGTCTACGACGGCGAGCGTCACGAAAGCGTCGCGCGCTATCCGGAGCTCGCCGCACGCAGCTTCATCGTGTCGAGCTTCGGCAAGACGTATCACGTGACGGGCTGGAAGGTCGGTTACGTCGCGGCACCGGCCGCGCTGACTGCCGAGTTCCGCAAGGTCCATCAGTTCAACGTGTTTACGGTCAATACGCCGATGCAGATCGGCCTCGCCGACTATCTGCGCGATCCGGCGCCGTACCTGACGCTCGCGGGCTTCTATCAGAACAAGCGCGACTTTTTCCGCGCGGGCCTCGAACACACGCGCTTCAAGCTGCTGCCGTGCTCGGGCACGTACTTCCAGTGCGTCGACTATTCAGCGATCAGCGACCTGCCGGAAGCGGAATTCTCGAAGTGGCTGACGTCGGAAATCGGCGTGGCCGCGATTCCGGTGTCGGCGTTCTATCACGAGCCGCACGAGTCGGGCGTCGTGCGCTTCTGCTTCGCGAAGCAGGAGAGCACGCTCGCGACCGCGCTCGAGCGGCTCGCGCGGCTGTAACGCGCTGGCCGGGCGCGGCGCTGGCCGGCGCACGACGCCGGCCGATGCTGCGCT
>NZ_KV786632.1:0-2379 GCF_001806955.1 Burkholderia sp. HMSC10F09 | reverse complement strand
CGCGCTGCCGCGCGTGTCGGCCGCGACCGCACGCGGGCTGTCGCATGCATACGGTGCGACGGCCGCCGTGCCGATCGCGCTCGGCGAACACGCGTACGCGGTGCACTGGCGCGTCGACGCGGAGCCGGCGGCCGACGCGCACGCCTACCGGTTCGTCGTCGGCCCCGCCACCGGCACGTTATGGCTCGACCCGCTCGCCGAAACCGAATGGCTCGGCGACGCCGCCGATCCGGCCGTCCCGGCCGTGATCCGTGCGGCGCTGCTCGCCGATCTCGGCGCGCCGCTTGCGGCGACGCTGCAGGCCGCCACGCGCCAGCGCGTCGAACTGCTGCCGCCCGCCGAACCGGCGCCCGCGTGGCACGCGTCGCCGGCCGCGCTGCACTTCGAGCTGCGTCGCGCGGACGGTGCGTGGCGCTGCCATGGCGCCCTGCTGTTCGACGCGCCGGACGCGCTCGCCGTGTTCTTCGCGTCGGCGCCGGCCGCGCCGCCCGATGCGGTGGCCCTCTACGCGAACCTGCCGGTGCCGCTCGTGTTCGAAATCGGCCGCACCGAATTGACGATGGCCGAGCTCGCGGACGTCGTCGGCGGCGACATCATCGCGATCGAGCGCTGGCACGCGCACGAGCAGAACCTGCTGTGCGTCGCGCGCGTGCCGGCCGCGCCCGCGTGGGAGATCACCGGACGGCCGTCGGGCAGCCGGCTGACCGTCGAACGAATCAGGGAGATGCCTTTGGAACCGACCCGCACCGATACCCCGCCCGCGACCGGCACCGCGCACGACGCACCGCCGGCCGATGCGCCGCGCGCGCTCGACGGCCTCGCGGTCGACCTGCGCTTCGAGCTGCCGCCGACGTCGATGCCGCTCGGCGAGCTGAGCGCGCTGCAACCCGGCGCCGTGATCGAGCTGCAGCAAGGGATCAACCAGAGCGTGATCCATCTCGTCGCCAACGGGATGCTGATCGGCACCGGCCATCTGATCGCGGTCGGCCAGAAGCTCGGCGTGCGCGTCGTCACGCTGACGCAACCCGCGCCGCGCGAGCGCTGACCGATGGGCAACCTGCCGAATCCGGTCGCGCTGATCGCGGTGATCGCCGCGCTCGGCATCGCGCCGTTCGCTGCGCTGATGGTGACGAGCTACACGAAGCTCGTGGTCGTGCTCGGGCTGCTGCGCTCCGCGCTCGGCATCCAGCAAGTGCCGCCGAACCTCGTGCTGAACGGGATCGCGCTGATCCTGTCGCTGTTCATCATGGCGCCCGTCGGGATGTCGATCCGCGACGCGCTGCAGGCACGCCACTTCGATACGTCGGGGCAATTGTCGACGGCGGACGTCGGCGTGCTCGCGGACGCCGCGCTGCCGCCGATCAAGGATTTCCTCGTGTCGCACACGCGGCAGCGCGACCGCGACTTTTTCGTGCGCACCGCGACGTCGGTCTGGCCGAAGAACCGCGCGGACGACATCAAGGACGACGATCTGCTCGTGCTCGTGCCGAGTTTCACGCTCGCCGAACTGACGAAGGCGTTCCAGATCGGCTTCGTGATCTACATCGTGTTCATCGTCGTCGATCTGCTGGTCGCCAACATCCTGCTCGCGCTCGGGATGCAGATGATCTCGCCGACCACGATCTCGGTGCCGTTCAAGCTGCTGCTGTTCGTCGCGCTCGACGGCTGGTCGCTGCTCGTGCACGGGCTCGTGCTGTCGTACCGCGTCGCGGGGGCGGGATGAACGCGCGCCGCCTGCACAGCGCAGCCGCCGCGCTATGCGCGACGGTCGCGCTCGTCGCGCTGGCGTTCGCCTGCGTGCCGCCGCGCGTCGCGCATGCGCGCGCGTCGTCGGGCAGCGGCGGTTTCGCGCAACTCGCGCGCGCCTGCGCACCGAACGTCGATCCGGACACGCTCGCCGCGCTGGTGCGCACCGAATCGGGCTTCAATCCGTATGCGATCGGCGTCGTCGGCGCTCATCTGACGCGCCAGCCGACGTCGCTCGACGAGGCGCGCGCGACCGTGCGCGCGCTGGCCGCGCGCGGCTTCAGCTACAGCGTCGGCCTCGCGCAGGTGAACGTGCGCAATTTCGCGAAATACGGCCTCGACGACGCGACGATGTTCGAGCCGTGCCGCAATCTGCGCGCGGGCGGCGCGATCCTCACCGACTGCTTCGCACGCTCGGCCGGCACGGGCCGCGCGCCGCAGGCCGCGTTGCGCGCGGCGCTGTCGTGCTACTACAGCGGCAATTTCACGACCGGTTTTTCGAGCGGCTACGTGAGCCGCGTCGTCGCGAGCGCACAGCGCAACGCGCGCGAAGGCGGCGTCGCGCCGATTCCGGTCGTGCCCGACGTGCCGCCGCCCGCGCGCCAGCGGCGGATGGACGCGGCCGCCGCCACG
>NZ_KV786631.1:24470-32661 GCF_001806955.1 Burkholderia sp. HMSC10F09 | reverse complement strand
CGATGCGCGCGGCGGGCGATGCGCGCGGCGCGCGTGCCGGCTTAGGCCGGCCCCGCGCCCACCAAAACGTACCGCGCGACCATGCTCCCGTAAAACCTCACCTCAATGCCAGTGAGCACTCACGTCTCCTCCCGAAAAGGCTCACCTTCGGCTCCTGCAGACCCTCACCGGCAGTTCCCGCACCCTCTCACCGCGCGGTCCCGCAAGCACTCACCGATGCGCCCGGCCGACGCTTACCGCCTGTTTTCGCTTCGCGTCGGCAGGTTCGTCCCGGAAAACCTCACCGAGCGATCCCGAAAACGCTCACTTTCGGCTCCTGCATAAGCTCACCGGCCGCTCCCGTATCGGCTCACCGTTTGGCATGGCAAATGCCCGACGCGACGCTCCTGAAAAAGCTCACCTTTTGGGATCGGTCGAGGTCGCGCGAGCCGGAATGCCGGCGGGAACGTGCATCGCGGAACGACGTCGGTCTCACGGTCGCGCCTGCCATACCGATGATGGGTCGCGATGCGAATCGCCACACTCGGCGGCCACTCCCGCTGCAGGGAAATCGAACAGCGCTCGCACGGACCGGCCCGCGCATTCGCCTCGCACCCAGCCCTCGCACTCACTAAGCCTGCAGCTTCATCCTGAACCCGACGACACCGGGCTCCTCCGTCGCCGACACCTCGAAGCCGCACGATTTCGCCAGCGCGATCATCGGCGCGTTCTCGCGCAGCGCCTCGCCGACCATCCACGCGGTGCCGCGCGAACGCGCGTAGTCGATGATCCGCGTGAGCAGCAGGCGCCCGAGCCCCTTGCCCTTCTGATCGGGCCGCACCGCGATCGCGAATTCGGCCGTCTCGTTGTCCGGATCGCTGACCGCGCGCGCGACGGCGAGCGTGTGCGCCTGCCCGGACGCATCGTTCACGACGGCGATGAACGCCATCTCGCGGTCGTAGTCGATCTGCGTCATCCGCGCGATCTGCGAATGGTCGAAGCTGCGTACCGCGCCGAAAAAGCGCATGCGCAGATCTTCGGGCGTCATCGCGCGCAGCAGCTCGCTGTGCGCGGGCTCGTCTTCGGGACGGATCGGACGGATCGTCACGGTTTCGCCGCGCCAGTCGAGCGTGCGTTCGAGCGCGCGCGGATACGGCATGATCGCAAGCCGGCTCCGTCCGGCCGCGAGCGCTATGCGCGGCGCGATCACGCTGACGCGACCCGGCGACACGCGCAACCTGAGCGACATCGCGACGACTTCGCGCACGTCGCATACGACCTGCGACAGCGCGATCAGTGCGTCGAGCACCGGCTCGATCGGCGCGCGCCGCGCATAAGGCGAACGCGCGATCACGGCACGCGCGAGCACCGTGTTGAGCGGCGGCAGCCCGTAGACGACGAACGGCGCCGATACGCCGTCGGCAGGCGGCACGGCGTAGCGAAACACGGGCCCGAAGTTCGAATCGTCGTACATGTCGACCGTCACGTCGACGATCGCGGCCCCGGGCGGCTCGTCTGCCTCGCCGTGCAGACCGAAGTGGGACAGCCAGTGCAGCGCGGCGTCCCCCGTCAGCGCATGCCGGCCCTCATCGAGCATCCGGCGCGCATCGGCTTGCGCGGTCGCGATGCACGCGGCCGGATGCGAAGGCGTACCTTCCGGCGTCTGCATCAGCAACTGGCGACCGAGGTTGTAGTCGACGAGACGCGCATACGCTCGCGCAAGCCGCTGCGGCGTCGAGTGCACGGGAATGCCGCTTGCATGCAGCGCGTCGCGTGTGGCCGCATCGACTGCGCCGAAGAAGCACGCAAGCACGCCGCGATGCGCGTGCTGCCTGTTGTCGATCAGCACGCGCGCCACCGCATCGGCCGGTGCGCTGTGCGACGTCGAATGCACGACGAACAGCGTGCCTGTTTGCGGAAACGGCGCGAGCGCCTTGATCGCCGCGGCGAAATGCTCGGGCCGCGCATCGTCGCCGAGCGTGAGCGGATTGCCGGGTGTGTCGAGATGCGGCAACGCAGCCGACATCGCGGCCGCGACCTCGGCCGGCCATTCAGCCAATGCGACGCGCACGTCCTCGACCGCATCGACGGCAAGCTTCGCGACGCCGGCGTCGCTCGTCACGAGCGTCGCCGCGCCGCGCGCCGTGACGCGGCCGACACCGAGCGTCTCGATTTCGTCGAGCAGATCGTCGAGCGCATCGACGCGGACGATCCCCGCGCGCTGGAACGCCGCCGTGTAGAGCCCGTCGCCGGGATCCGCACGACCGGTGCGCAGCGCGAGCACCGGCTTGTTGCGCGCCGCCGCGCGTGCGGCCGACATGAACTTGCGCGCGGCGCGAACCGAGTCGAGCTCGAGCAGGATCGCGCGCGTGCCCGGATCGCTGGCGAGATAGTCGAGCACGTCGCCCGCATCGACGTCGGCTTCGCCCCCGAGCGCGACGACGTGCGAAAAGCCGAGGCCGCGTGCGTTCGCCCAGCCGAGCACCGCGTTCGTCAGCGCATTCGATTGCGATACCCATGCGACACCGCCGGAACGCACCGTATAAGCGGGCGCGCCGAAATGCGCGTGACGCGCGGGCGACAGCACGCCGAGGCTGCCCGGCCCGACGATGCGAAGCACGAACGGCTTCGCGGCCTTCAGCGCGCGATCGAGCGCCGCGCGATCGGCATCGCTGCGCGCATCGCCGACGATGATCGCCACACGCGTGCCCAGTTCGCCGAGCTTGCGTACGATGCCGGCCCACGTCGCCGGACGCGTACAGATCACGGCGACCGACGGCGGTGCAGGAAGCCGGTCGACGTCCGGTACGACCGCGTGCCCGTCGAGCTCGCGATGCTTCGGATTGACGGGCCACACCGGACCGTCGAACGCGCCGTCGAGCACGCGCGACCAAACCATTGCGCCAATACTGCCCGCACGCGACGACGCACCGACGACCGCAACGGACCTGGGCTGGAACAAGGCATCGAGATGGCGAACAGTCACATCGGCTCCACTGGCTGACGAAACACGGCCCGACCGGCATACGGCTCCGCGCCGCACACCGATCCGCGAATCCCAAGCATAGGCGAAGGGCCCGCGGCTGCCTATATGCCGAACGGCCAGCTGTCCGCCGGCCGTCAAGCCGCGCATCATGCGTCGACCGGCGACACATCGCGTGCCGCGCACCGCACTGAGCGACGTGCGTGCATCGATCGCAGCGCCGACGCATCGCGGTACATCGATGCACGTGCCGCCGTCAAAGGTGAGGCTTTACAGGAGCGAAGGTGAGAATGTTCGGGAACACCGTCCAGCCCTGCGCGCTACCGCGTACGGTGATGAAAATGCGCTTTGTGTCCGCACGCGTCGCATGGCGAATAACGTGGCAAGAACGTGCGCAATTACGCGGCCGTTTACCGACATTCGCCGCGATAGCGAGCCGAATCGCGGTGAAATCGCGAAATACGATCGGTCCATTGCGTGACGCCGCATCGCAGTCCAGCGACGCGATGCATTTTGCATGCGTGGGAAAACAGAACGGTGCGACGGCCGCAAGGCCTGTCGCACCGTCGGTCGGTAAGCGAAAGGTGAGGATTTTCGGGAGTCAGTCGGCGATCAGGAATCGCGTGCGGTTCTTGCCGAGCCACGCGGGCGCGCGCCCGCGGCCACTCCAGGTTTCGCCCGTCTTCGGGTTGCGATATTTCGGCGGCAACGTGCGCTTCGGCTTTGCGCTCGGCGCGCCGAGCGGCCGGAAACCGAGCTCTTCCGGCGTAATGTCGAATTCGTCGATTTTCGCCCGGATCTCGGCTATCGCGTCGGCAATCGCCTTCTCGCGTTCCTTGTCGATTTTTTGCTGAAGCCTTTCGAGTTGCACGGACAGTTGCCGGTAGGTCGCCATATCGATGGGATTCCTTGAGGGTTATTCATGAAAAATAGCCGACACCAAGCAAATAGAAAAGCGCGTGACCCGAAAGTATTTTCGGCCGCCCATTGCGGGATCAATAGCCGCTTTTCTTGCGGCATGCGAAGAGCAGGCTTCGCGTGCCGTTATCCGTCGATTGCTGGAGCACGTCGTACTCGCCGTTGCAGATCGCGCGCGCATTGTCCGTGCAATTGCTCCACGAGTCGCCCGTGCATTGAACCTGCGTAGTCGGGCGTCCGTCGGACGTGAACAGCGGCGCACCGCCGCCGCACCCGCCGAGCGCCGCGACGAGCGCCAACAACCCGGCCCCGCGCAGCAACGCCCGAGGCCCCCGACAGACCGACGCAAGCATGTGTTTCATTGTTCTTTCCGTCAACCTTTTTTTAAATGTCGCGAGTATGCCATGCACGGCCGCCTATTGTTCAATTGGGCGTGCGGTCCGGCTGCCCGCGCGTCCGATACGGCAACGTTCGTGCCGGATCGTCGGTGATGCGAATGAAAACCTGTTCGACATCGGGCAGCGCCTCGAATTCGCGTTGCAGCGCCTGTCGATCGAATCCAGGATTCGCACAGCCTTCGACATAGACGAAGCGCCGCTGCACGGTGATCCACAGGCTCGTGCCGCGCAGCCGTTCGGATCCGGCGAAATGCGCCTTGGCGGCATCCGCGATCGGCGCGTCGTACAGATAGGAGTTCGGCTTCGTGCAGCGATGCGCGAGCCAGCAGGTCGTCCCGCGCTCGACGCGGTAGTGCGCGTCGTCCTCCATCTCGGCCTTCGTCATCCACGGGCCGAGCGGCAACGGGCATTCGGCGATGTCCCGCGACAGCGCAACGAACGGATCGTTGTACCAGTTGCGCCGCGCCGTGGGCGCCTCGGTATCGCCCGTCTGCGCCAGCGCGGACGTCGCGAGCATCAACGTCACCCAACCTGCGATGCCGATTCGCTTCATATCGCCTCCTGTCGGCCGACTCGCACGTGCATGCCGGCCGGCCTGTGTTTCGCGATCGTTCCCATACCTGATGCGCACCATGCAGGCGCGCGCGCCCGCGCGGTCCGCAGCGGCCTATCGACCGATACCGAGCGCCGCGAGCTTCTTGTACAGCGTTGCGCGTCCGATGCCGATCCGCGCGGCGGCCTCCGCCACCTTGCCGTCGCACGCGGCCAGCGCGTCGACGAAGAACTGGCGTTCCCACGCCGCGAGCGCGTCCGCATACGACACGTGCTGCCCGGCATGCGGGTCGCCGGCGCCGGACCTGGAACCGGCGCCCGCGCCGCCCGCCGTCACGGCACCCGCCGGCACGGCCGGAGCGGCGTCCGCATGTACGCGCGTCGGTCCGAGAAACGGCGCGAGCGCACGTGCATCGATGATCGCGCGATCCGACAGCATCAGCGCGCGCTCGAGCGTGTTGCGCAGCTCGCGGACGTTGCCCGGCCACGGATAGGCGCAAAGCATCCGCAACGCGTCGTCGGTCAGTTCGCAGTGCGCGGCGCGCCCGTGCTGCGCAGCGAGCTCCTCGAGCGTCACATAGACGAGCGCCGCAATGTCCGACGCGCGCGCGCGCAGCGGCGGCGCATGAATCGTCAGCACATTGAGCCGGTAATAGAGATCGGCGCGAAAGCGCCCGGCCGCGACGAGCGCCGGCAGGTCGGCCGACGTCGCCGCAATGATGCGCACGTCCGCGCGCACGATGCGGTTCGACCCGACCGGTTCGAATTCCTTGTCCTGCAGCACGCGCAGCAGCTTGCCCTGCAGCGGCTACGGCATGTCGCCGATCTCGTCGAGAAACAGCGTGCCGCGATCGGCCAGCTCGAACTTGCCGACGCGGCCCTTGCGATCGGCGCCGGTATACGCGCCGGGCGCGGCGCCGAAGAACTCGGTTTCGAGCAGCGTGTCGGGAATCGCCGCGACGTTGACGGTCACGAGCGGCTGCAGCGCACGCGCCGACGCCGCGTGAATCGCATGCGCGAGCAGTTCCTTGCCGGTGCCTGTCTCGCCGAGCAGCAGCACCGGCGAATCGACTTGCGCGGCGCGGCGCGCCTGTCGTTTCGTCTCGAGACTCGCGGCGCTCGTGCCGACGAAGCTCGCGAACGTGTACTTCGCGCGGCGCGCCTGCGCGAGCGAGCGCTGCGTCGCGATCAGCTGCTGCTGAAGCTGCGCGTAGCGCGAGAAGATCGGCGTGAGCGTCTTCAGCTGATCGAACAGCGCGAAGCCGATCGCGCCGACCGTCTCGCCGGCCTCGTTCTTCAGCGGCAGCCGCGTGACGACGAGCGGTTCGCGGCCGGTCTCCATGATGTCGAGCAGGATCGGCTGGCCGCTCGACACGACTTCGCGCAGCAGGCTGTTCGGGATCACGGCCTCGCAGTCGAGGCCGACGGCCTGCTGCGGATCGGCAAAGCCGAAACGCGCCGCGTAGCGCTCGTTCATCCAGACGATCCGCGCATCGCGATCGACGACCACCGTGCCCGCGCTCGAATCCTCGAACGTGCGAAACAGCGACTCGGCGGCGCGCCGCAGCACGTCGCCGTAGTTGGCGGGCAGCCGGGTCCAGTCGTTCATCATCGTGTCGTCGTCTCCGTGTATCTTCGGTCGGATGTCTCCGTATCGGGACGGATTATCTCATTTCGGAGACACGCCGGATTGCCTTGTCGGGGAAGACCCTCGCCGAGTCGACACGCGATCGCGATCGCCGATTCGTCTCCGTCTGGAGACGTTTCACGTAGAATCGTCAGACATTGGCCGGCGCGGGCCCGCCCGACCACGCCGGACCCGCGTCCGGCGGCGCATTGCGGCCGATGGCACGAAACCTGCACGAAGCTGAGCCGGTCCGCGGCGCACCGTCCGACCGAACAACAACCAAAGCAATTAGGAGACTTCCCTTGTCTTTCGTGATCGTCCTCGCCGCGCTGGCGTTCCTGATGTTTGCCGCATATCGCGGCTACAGCGTGATCCTGTTCGCGCCGATCGCCGCACTCGGCGCGGTCCTGCTCACCGATCCGGCCGCCGTCGCGCCCGTCTTCTCCGGCATCTTCATGGAGAAGATGGTCGGCTTCGTCAAACTGTACTTTCCGGTGTTCATGCTCGGCGCGGTGTTCGGCAAGGTGATCGAACTGTCCGGCTTTTCCGAGTCGATCGTCCATGCAGCGATCCGCTACATCGGCCGCTCGCGCGCCAATGCGGTAATCGTCGCGGTGTGCGCGCTGCTCACGTACGGCGGCGTGTCGCTGTTCGTCGTCGTGTTCGCGGTCTATCCGTTCGCGGCCGAGCTCTATCGCCAGAGCAATATTCCGAAGCGGCTGATGCCGGGCGCGATCGCGCTCGGCGCATTCTCGTTCACGATGGACTCGCTGCCCGGCACGCCGCAGATCCAGAACATCATCCCGACCACGTTCTTCAAGACGACCGCATGGGCCGCGCCCGCACTCGGCACGATCGGCTCGCTGTTCATCATCGTCGTCGGTCTCGCGTATCTCGAATGGCGCCGCCGTTCGGCGATGGCGAAGGGCGAAGGCTACGGCACGTCGCTCGTCAACGAGCCGGAGCGCGTCGAAGCGCAGTCGCTGCCGAATCCCGCGCTCGCGATCCTGCCGCTGATCCTGGTCGGCGTGTCGAACTTCGCATTCACGAAGCTGATCCCGCAGTGGTACGGCACCGCGTCGTACACCGTCGCGCCGGAAGTGCTGCCGGGCGTCCATGCGCCGGTGACGACGTCGATCAAGACCGTCGTCGCGATCTGGTCGGTCGAGGCCGCACTGCTGCTCGGCATCGTGCTCGTCGTGCTGACCGCGTTCAAGCGCGTCAGCGAACGCTTCGCGGCCGGCTCGAAGGCGGCCGTCGGCGGCGCGCTGCTCGCCGCGATGAACACCGCGTCGGAGTACGGCTTCGGCGGCGTGATCGCTGCGCTGCCGGGCTTCCTCGTCGTCGGCGACGCGCTGAAGAGCATCCCGAACCCGCTCGTCAACGCGGCGGTGTCGGTCAGCTCGCTCGCGGGCATCACGGGCTCGGCATCGGGCGGCATGAGCATCGCGCTCGCCGCAATGTCGGACCTGTTCATCAAGGGCGCGCAAGCGGCCAACATCCCGATGGACGTGCTGCACCGGGTCGTCGCGATGGCGAGCGGCGGCATGGACACGCTGCCGCACAACGGCGCGGTGATCACGCTGCTCGCCGTCACGGGCCTCACGCACCGCGAGTCGTATCGCGACATTTTTGCGGTCACCGTGATCAAGACGCTCGCGGTGTTCTTCGTGATCGCCGTGTATTACATGACGGGGCTCGTGTAATTCCTTGCGGCGGGCGGCGCTTCGCACG
>NZ_KV786631.1:0-24450 GCF_001806955.1 Burkholderia sp. HMSC10F09 | reverse complement strand
TTCGCACGCCGCCCGCGCCTGCCGGCCGCGTCCCCGTAGCCGGTGCGTTCTACCCGCGTTTCACGAAGGGCACGCAGCCATGCCGGACCGGCGCCTCGATGGCGTCCGGTCCCATACCGGCCGGCACCCGGCCCGCCGGCGCACGCCGCGCCCATCGCACCGCCATCATCTCCGCGCCATTCGGCCCCGACCACGCCGCCGTCATTGTTGTCCGCAGCAAAACACTGCATTGGTCGCCGGCGCATTTTTCATGCGGCCGACCCGACCTACACTGGTTTCAACGTCGCCCGACGCATTCGTGACACGAAGCGCGGCCGATTCAACGGAAACCAGGAGGTCCCGATCATGAAGCGCCTGATTCAAGCGGTTGCCCTTGCCGTGGCCGTCTCCGGCCCGGTCGTCGCCCATGCGCAGTCGAACCAGCCGCTGACGCGTGCGCAGGTCCGTGCCGAAGTGAAGGCACTGAAGCAGGCCGGCTTCCAGCCGAGCGACTGGTTCTATCCGGCCAGCATCCAATCGGCCGAAGCGAAGATCGCGCAACAGAACGGCGCCGGGTACGGCAGCGCGCGCGACGCGTCGTCGGAATCGGGCCGTTGATCCTCGGCACGGCCACGGCGGCCGTCACGTCTTCACGGGCTGAATCAGCTTCGCGCACGCCGCTGCCTGCGGGTCGCCCGCGGGCAGCTTGCCGCATAGCTCGTCGAACTGCCTGACGACCGTCCTGACCGACGCATCGTGCGCGCCGCCGCTACGCCAGCGGTTCAGTTGCGCGACGACCTTGGTCAGCGCACGCAAATTCGCGCCGTAGAATGCATCGCGCGTCTTGCCGGCCTGCGCGAGCACGCTCGCAGCAATTCCTTCGATCCGCGCCGAGTCCTCGGGCGCCAATTGCACCGCGTTCGCGAAATAGGTCGCGCCCCAGCGCAGCTTCGTCGCGGGGCCCGTCGCCATGTCGTACGCCTTCCGGTACCAGTCGAGCGCCGCCGCCTTGTCGCCGCGCGCCTTCGCGTTCGCGGCCAGCCCGGACATGAAGTAGTACGGCGTCGACGAGCGCGGCAGTTCGGCCTTCAGCAGCGCATCCGACTCGTCGAACAGTCCGGCATCGGTCAACGTATCCGCGCCCTCGCTGACGAGCGCCTGCCGCTCGTACGGATTCGCCGCACCCTGCACCGACGCGGCGATCTGCCGACGCACGGTATCGACGAGCGCCGGCGCATCGAGCGGCGCGCCGGTGCGCGCCTCGCCACGCGCGAGCAGCACGCGGCCGTGCAATGCCATCAGTCGATCGATCGACGACAGCGTCGTATCGGCGGACAGCCGTGCGAGCGCCGCGTCGTATGCGCCGCGCAGCTTCGCGCGCTGCGCTTCACTGCCGCCGAGATACGCGACGACACGCGCCGGCGCCATCACGAGCACGTCGGAATCGGCGCGCGACAGCGCGCGATCGGCCAACACCGCTCGCCATGCGTCGGCGAGCGCCGACTTGTCCAGCGCGCCGGCCTGAGCCGGATCGTCCGACGCGGCGACCACGGCCGCCTTCAGTGCGAAGCGCGCCGCCTCGGCCTTCGCGCCGGCCGCCCGCGCGCGCTGCGACAGCGTCTGTAATGTCTGCGCGACGCGATCGGCCGGCACCGGCAACGCACCGTCGGTATCCCACGAATAGTCCGCCAGCAGCCGCCATTCGTCCGCTTTCAGCGATGCACCGTCCTTCAACGCGCTCGCGAGCGTCTGCCGCACCGGATGCGCGGCGGTCATGCCGAGCGACAGCGCCTGCAGGTAGCGGTCGAGATCGGCCTCGCCCGGCAGCCGCGTCACCTCGGTGCCGTCGGGACGGAACAGGATCATCGTCGGATAGCCGTGCACCTTGAAGCGTTCGCCGAGCTTCTGCGCGCTCTCGGTGTCGCCGTCGAGATAGACGGGCACGAACAGCGACGAGCGCGTCTTGAACGCCTGCTGACTAAAGATCGTCGACTTCACCTGGTTGCACGATGGGCACCACACGGCGCCCCAGTACAGCAGCAGCGGCTTGCCGGTACGCTTCGCGAGCGCGAAGGCGTCGTCGACGTCGCCCTGCTGCCACGCGATGCCGGGCGGCAGATGGGTACGCTGCGACGACGAACTCGCCGCGACGCCTTCCTGCGGCGCGACGGTGGCAAACGCCGCACCCGACGCGGCGAACAGGCAGGCGGCAGTCAGACTCCGGATAACGGCTTTCATCGAAGCGGGTTCCGTTGAAAAGACGATGGCGGGAAGACGCGTCGCGCGCCTGTCGCGACGGCCGGCAAATCGCTCGACGATACGATGCAGGCGACCGCTTGAAAACGAACGAATTCTCGAATGAATATGAGGCACGGGACGCTCGGCCTCACGGCCGCGACCCGAGCCGCGCCATGCGATACACCGATGCATACGCGCCGTCGCGCAGCGCGTAGTCGGGCGATTTTGCCTTCGATGCGAAAAGCGTGCTTTTCGTAGAGCGCGATCGCCGCTCGGTTTGTCGACGAACACGGTCAGCTCGATATGCGTGACGTTGATCCAATTCTCGGCGAGGTCGATCGCGGCCGCGAGCAGACGGCTGCCGATGCCGCGCCCGTGATGCGACGCATCGATCATCATGCCGAGCCCGGTCGCATGACGGCGCCGCGGATTCGGTTCGGTATGCGGGGCAAGATAGCCGACCACCGCGCCATCGACTTCGGCGACGAGACTCACGCCCTGTTCGCGAATGCGTTCGAGCCGCTGCTGCCATTTCTCGAACGATGGAAACGGATGCTGCAGCGTGTTCTTGCAGACCGCCGGTTGCGCGGAGATTGTGCGGATCGCATCGACGTCGTGCGCGTCGCCGTGCCGGATCGTGATGTCGATCATGACGGAGGAGCGTCCAGGGCATCGTTCTTTCAAGGGCATGCGGCGGTGCGCGTACCGCATGCCATCGATGCATATCCGGGTTTCATGCGAATGCAACATGCTTGCCACGTGCTCGCCCGGCATGTCGATGCCGCCTGACGAAACGAAACCATCGCCGCCGATTCGGTTGCGATCGCAACGGCATGGCACCCAAGCCGTCTCATGCCGGCGGGACACCTTTTTACCGACCGCGCCATGGAAAATCGGTAATTTCTCACCGCTCCCCCACTCCTCATTCACGCGCACGCGATTCGTTGCACACACAACGTCATGAGAACGACACGCGATGTCATTTCTCCATCACGTCGACGTCACGTCGGCTCCCTAGACTAGGCGCCGCCCTGCCCGGCATGCGCCGGGCCGGCGCGTGCCGACATCCCGTCCCGCGCATGACGAACGCGCGAACGACGAGGCGGCAACGACGGCCGAAACCGCCACGCGACGCAGCGCGTCGTCCGTGGGGCGCGCCCATCCGGCGCGCGGCCGGCGCATCCGCACGCACGCGCATCGCGGACCGTCCCAGGGGGGGACGACGCTTGGGCGCAACCAGACGAAGTCACGAACGCTCCCATCATCAGAGGACTCGAACGCCATGACGTCACGCCGCAAATTTCTCCAGCAGACCGCCACCGCCGGCCTCTCGGCCGCGGCGCTGTCCGCGTTTCCGCCGAGCATTCGCCGCGCGCTCGCGATTCCCGCCTTTCACGAAACGGGCACCATCAACGACGTGAAGCACGTCGTGCTGCTGATGATGGAGAATCGCGCGTTCGACAGCTACTTCGGCACGTTCAAGGGCGTGCGCGGCTACGGCGACCGTTTCGCGGTGCCGTCGCCGAACGGTCGCGACGTGTTCTACCAGACGTATACGAAGACGACGCCCGCGGTCACGGTCACGCCGTATCACCTCGACGCGAGCAAGGGCAACGCGCAGCGCGCAGGCGGCACGCCGCATACGTGGGCCGACGCGCAGGCCGCGTGGGACCACGGACGCATGAACCGCTGGCCCGACGCGAAGACCACGCTGTCGATGGGCTACTACGACGCGGCCGAAGTGCCGTTCCAGCGCGCGCTCGCCGACGCGTTCACGCTGTGCGACCACTATCACTGCGGGATGCATACGGGCACGATCGCGAACCGCCTGTTCTACTGGAGCGGCACCAACGGCCCGAACGGCATCAGCCCCGTCGACGGCAGCCGCGTGAAGGTCGCCGCGCTGAACAATCAGTTCAACGGCGGCAACGACATCGGACCGTCGACGCAGGGCTGGACGTGGACCACGTACGCGGACCGGCTGCAGCAGGCGGGCGTGAGCTGGAAGGTGTACCAGAGCCTGATCGACAACTTCGGCTGCAACGAGATGATGGGCTTTCGCCACTGGCGTGCGGCCATCGAGCAGATGCCGGCCGCGCGTCGGCCGGTCTACGTCGCGTCGACCGACATCACGCAGCCGGTGACGGCCGCCGGCCCGTTCTACGATCCGGCGATCGACGATCCGCTCAGCCCGCTCGCGAAGGGCTTCGGCAACACGATGCCGTACGGCTTTCTCGAATCGTTCATCGACGACATCCGAAACGGCCGGCTGCCGGCGGTATCGTGGATCATCCCGCCGTCCGCGTACAGCGAGCATCCGGGGCCGTCGAGCCCCGCGCAGGGCGGCTGGTACGTGCAGGCGGTGCTCGATGCGCTGACCGCGAACCCCGAGGTCTGGAGCAAGACGGTCCTGCTGATCAACTACGACGAAAACGACGGCTTCTTCGATCACATGCCGTCGCCAGCCGCGCCGTCGCGCAATGCGGACGGCACGCTCGCAGGCGGCTACACGCTGTCGGGTGCCGACGTCGCCGCCGAGTATCACGACTTCGCACCGGCCACGTCGAGCCAGCCCGCCGCGGACGGCCGCCCGTACGGCCCCGGCCCGCGCGTGCCGATGTGGGTCGTGTCGCCGTGGAGCCGCGGCGGCTGGGTGAACTCGCAGGTGTTCGACCATACGTCGACGCTGCGCTTTCTCGAGAAACGCTTCGGCGTCGTCGAGCCGCAGATCAGCGGATACCGACGCGCGATCTGCGGCGACCTGACGAGCGCCTTCAACTTCCGCTCGCCGAACAACGAGCCGCTGCCGACGCTCGCGGGCCGTTCGACGAAGAGCCAGGTCGACGCGCTGAGCGCCGCGCAGCAGGCCGCCCCGAAGATCGCGCCGCCGGCCACGCCCGCGCCGCCCGCACAGACCATCGGCGTGCGACCGTCGCGCGCGCTGCCGTACGAGCTGCATGCGAGCGCGCAGGCCGACGCGCGCAGCGGCACGCTGCGGCTGAAGTTCGCGAATACCGGCGACGCGGCCGCGGTATTCCACGTCTACGACAAGCTTCATCTCGATCGCGTGCCGCGCCGCTACGCGGTCGAGCCCGGCAAGACGCTGCACGGCGACTGGGCGGCAATGGCCGACGACAACGGTCAATACGATCTGTGGGTGCTCGGCCCGAACGGCTATCACCGCCGCTTCACCGGCGACCTCACGCGCATTGCCGCGACCGGCGCGCCGAATCCGGAGATCCGCGTCGGCTACGCGGGCGCGAGCGGCAACCTGCACCTGCGGCTGAGCAACCACGGCGGCGGCGCCGTGCGCTTCACGATCCGCTCGAATCGGGTCTACGGGCCGCTCGCGGGCCACGGCGCGACCGACACGCACGGTCACGGCGACGGCGCGGGCACGACGTGGACCGTCACGGTGCGCGGCGGCACGCAGTCGGAGCTGCACTGGAAGCTCGACTCGACCGGCTATTGGTATGACTTCATCGTGACCGCCGATCACGACGCGCGCTATGCGCGGCGCATCGCCGGCCGCGTCGAAACGGGCCGCCATTCGGTCAGCGATCCGGCGATGGGCATCGCCGACCGCTTCTGACCGCCGCGGCGACGCGCACGCCTACGGCGCGTCGCCGGCCTGCCCGTCGGCACCGCCCGACACCCGCGCACCACCCGGCGCCGCCGCGCGCAAACGCGTGGCGGCGCGCGCGAAAACATCTGACGGAAGTGTGGTGTAGCCCTCTTTCCGACCCCTACGAAAATGCTCCGTAATGCCGTCCGTTCGCGTTAAACTGCGTCAACCTGTTTTGCAGTTTTTCAACAACGACACCTTCGCCCCCACGGCACAACGACACGAGGATAGGTTCGATGCGCACTACCGGCTCATCCGGGGCAATGACCCTGCTCACCGAACACGACCCGGCCGACGGCCGCGAGCTGCGCTCGCTCCGGCTCGAAGCGACCGGCGACGGCAAGAGCGTGCTGTTGATCGAAATCGACGAACGCAAGCCCGGCATTCACCGCGAGGTCCGCTACGAGATCACGCCGGCCGAACTGATCGCGGCGATCCGCTCGCACGGCGCCGAACTGCCGGGCGAACACCACGGCGCCGCTTCGCTCGCGCGCACCCCTTCGTGAGATTCCGACGGTGAGCGGCGTGCAGCGCGCGCGCTCACCGGCATGTCCCTGCCGCCGTCAGGCGCTTTCCGTCATTCCCGCCGCCGTCTTGAAAATGGCCGATAATCGGCCCATCTGCGCACCCTGCCTGCGCATGTTCTTTTCGGCCAGCCGTCATGCTCCGTGATCTCGTCGCCCAGTACGGGCCGCTTCTCGTATTCGCCAACGTGCTCGCGGCGGCGATCGGCCTGCCCGTGCCCGCGATGCCGACGCTCGTGTTGTTCGGCGCGATGGCCGCGATGCATCCGGCGATGATCGGCTCGCAGCTCGCGACGGTGATTGCGCTATCGGTGCTCGGCGCGCTGCTCGGCGATACGGCGTGGTACGTCGCCGGGCGCCGTTACGGCGGCGCGACGCTGAAGACGATCTGCCGGCTGTCGCTGTCGCGCGACACCTGCGTGAAGAAAACCGAGCGCTTCTTCGGCCGCTACGGCGTGCGCGTGCTCGCAGTAGCACGCTTCATTCCCGGACTGTCGCTGGTATCGGTGCCGATGGCGGGCGCGCTGCATACGCGCTATCGCACGTTCGTCGGCTACGACGCGCTCGGCGCCGCGCTCTGGACGATCGCCGGCCTCGTCGCGGGGCTCGTGTTCTATCGGCAGATCGACTGGCTGTTCGCGGGCGCGAGCCGGCTCGGTCACGCGGTGCTGGTCGTGATCGTCGCGCTGCTCGCCGTCTATGCGGCGATTCGCTGGGTGCGCCGCCGCGCGCTGATCCGCCAGCTCGCGCATGCGCGGATCGGCGTCGACGAGCTCGATGCGCTGCTGCAAGACGATGCAGCACCGGTGATTCTCGACGTGCGCTCGCCCGAGCACCGCAAGCTCGACCCGTTCACGATCCCCGGCGCGCAGTTTGCCGACGAACGGCAGATCGCCGACATCGTCGCGCGCTATCCGCTCACGCAGAAGTTCGTCGTCTATTGCTCGTGCCCGAACGAGGTGACGGCCGCGCTGATGGCGAAGCGCCTGCTCGACGCGGGCTTCACCGACGCGCTCGCGCTGCGCGGCGGCCTCGACGCCTGGCGCGACACCGGTCGCGAACTGGCGCCGCTCGCGGCGGATCTGCCACCGGCCGCGAACGAGCCGGTCGCCGGGCTGCACAAGCCCGCGTAAGAGCGGGCCGCTCGGCGCGGCGGCGCAGCGGCGGCGCGCGGCGCGCCTTCGATCAGAACGCGTGCAGCGGCAGGTTCACGACCAGACGGTACTCGCGGTTCGTCGCATCGGAGTAGTGCGTGGAGCCGTTGTGCCACATCGCGATGAACGTGACCTTCGTGTCCTTCAGCTTGCCGCTCTGGAACGTGTACGACGGAATGAAGCCGAACTCGTGGTGACGGCCTTGCACCGGCGCGCCGTTGCTCCAGTAGATGCTCGAGTGGCTCGGATCGTTCGCCGCGCCTGCGCTGCCGTCCGCGCCCCAGCCCGTCACGCCCCACACCATCGCCTTGAAGCCCGGCAGCCCCGCTTCCTTGCCATAGAACGTGTAGCGCAGCTGCAGCGACTTTTCATGCGGCGCGTTGTAGTCGACGTCCATCGAGTTCGCGAGGAAGATGCCGTTCGTTTCGTTCAGATAGTCGAAGAACTGGTCGCCGAGAATCTGCTGATACGCGAGCAGCAGCTCGTGCGGGCCGTGCTGCGCGGCGAGCGACAGGCTGTACGCGTTGTTGTTGATCTTGCCCTGCAGCGCGTCGCCCGTGTCGTGCGTCGAATAGACGTTGCCGAAGCCCGTCCACTTGATCGTCTGCGGGCTGCCGATGCTGTGCTTCACCGACGCGTAGTACTGGTGCCACACGTCGTCGGCCTGGTTCGCGTACAGCGCGACTTCGCCGTTCGGCGAGTAGTCCCACGTGCCGCCCACATAGGTGATCCGGTTCACGCGCGTACCGCCGTACTGCGTCGTCAGGTTCGTGAGCGTCGAGTGGCCGCGCGCGTCGGTCTTCGTGAAGCTGCCCGCTTCGAGCATCACGTTCTTGAATTCGTTGCTGACGATCGTCGCGCCGAGGAACGTCGGCGGCAGCGCGCGGTTGTCGTGCTGCTCCATGAACGGGTTGTCGACGGCCTGCAGACCGTACTTGATCACCGTGTTCGAGATGCGCGCCTTCACGTCGTAGATGCCCGGATAGGCCCACGCGAGCTGGTTCGAGCCGCCGCCGCCCTTCGCGATGTGTGCCATGCTGCCCGCGCCCGCGCCGCCGTCGAGCTTCAGCGCCGCATACAGCGATGCGTCGAAGCCGATACCGATCAGGCCCGTCGTATAGCCGGACTCGAAGTTCGCCATCACGCCCTGGATCCATGCGTGACGGTGCGGTCCGCCCTTGTTGTCGAGCACGTCCGCGTAATTGCGGAACAGGAAGTCGAGATGGCTGTCGGCGATGAAGCCCTTCGACTTCGATTGCGCGGACGGTTGCTCGTCGGACGGCGTGACGGCCTGGCCGGCCTCCGCGTTCACAATGGCGTTCGGCGTCGTCGCCTGTGCGACGCTCGCACTCGCGCCGGCGGCCGGCGCGGCCTGCGCGACCGTCAGCGGCGCGGGCGCCGCGTCGTCGGCGCGCGCGACGCCCGTCAGCGAGACACCGGCGAGCGCCGGCAGTCCCCATGCAAGCAGCATCTTCGATGCCGTCCCGATCGTCTTCTGCTTTTTCATCGTGGTTCTCTTCTTGTGTTGATGTCGTCCCGCCGGTCGCGATCCGCGCCCGGCCCCCACCCGGCGCGACCGGCTACGGACGCGCCTGTACCCGCGACGCGAAGATCGTTCGCGCCGCACTTACCCCTGTCGACCTGCCTGCTTATCGTCGTTCGACACTCATGCCGCACCCGCGCGGATGCAGGCGACGCGCGCCGCCGAGCCGTGCCGCACTTCCGGCAGCGGCACGTCCTGCGCGCACGCGTCGATCGCCACCGGGCAGCGCGTGCGGAACGCGCAGCCCGACGGCGGATTCAGCGGCGACGGCATCTCGCCCGCCAGCAGCATCGGCCGGCGCGCCCGCTCGCGTGCCGGGTCCGGCGTCGGCGCCGCGTCGAGCAGCGCGCGCGTGTACGGGTGCTGCGGCACGCGGTACACGTCGTCGCGCGTGCCGAACTCCATCACGCGGCCCAGATACATCACGAGCACGCGTTGGCTGATCGCCTTCACGACCGCGAGGTCGTGCGCGACGAACAGATAGGACAGCGACAGATCGCGCTGCAGGTCGCGCAGCAGGTTCACGATCTGCGCCTGGATCGACACGTCGAGCGCCGACACCGGTTCGTCGCAGATCACGAGCTTCGGCTCGCCGATCAGCGCACGCGCGATCCCGACGCGCTGGCACTGGCCGCCGGAAAATTCATGCGGATAGCGCAGCAGGTGATGCGCGTTCAGCCCGACGCGCTCGAGCATCGCGATCACGCGGCGGCGCACTTCGGTACGGCCCAGACCCGGCTGATGCGTGACGAGCGGCTCGGCGACGACCTGCTCGATCGTCATGCGCGGATCGAGCGACGCGAGCGGATCCTGGAAGATCATCTGCACTTCGCGCCGCATCGCGGTGCCGCGCAGCTGCGCCGGCGCGACGGCCTCGCCGCGCCAGCGCACGGTGCCGGCCGTCATCGGTACGAGGCCGATCAGCGCACGCGCGAGCGTCGACTTCCCGCAGCCCGATTCGCCGACCAGGCCGACCGTCTCGCCGCGCTTCACGTCGAACGAGACGCCGTCGACCGCGCGCAGCGTGCCCTTCGGCGACCATGGATAGCCGCCGAGCGGCACGCGGAAATGCACCTTCAGCCCCTCGACGGCGAGCAGCGTGTCGCCGCTCGCGCCGGCGTCGCGGCGTTCGTTGACGCTCATCGCAGTCCTCCCGTCAGATCGGCCGCCGGCCGATGGCAGGCGCGCACCGCACCGGCGGCGCCGTAGGTTTCGAGTGCGGGGCGCAGCGTGCCGCAGCGATCCTCCGCATACGTGCAGCGTTTCGCGAACGCGCAGCCGGCCGGCGCGGTGCCGGGCATCGGCGGATTGCCGGGAATCGCGACGAGCGGCGCATCGTCGGCATCGGTCAGCCGCGGCAGCGCGTTCAGCAGCCCGATCGTGTACGGATGCGACGGCGCCGCGAAGATCGATTCGGCCGGCGCGTATTCGACGGTGCGGCCCGCATACATGACCATCACGTCGTCCGCGAGGCCGGCGACCACGCCCATGTCGTGCGTGATCAGCACGATCGCGGTGCCGCGCTCGCGATTGAGCTCGCGCAGCAGATCGATGATCTGCGCCTGCACGGTCACGTCGAGCGCCGTGGTCGGCTCGTCGGCGATCAGGATTTCGGGCTCGGACAGCAGCGCCATCGCGATCATCACGCGCTGCCGCATGCCGCCCGAGAACTCGTGCGGATACATGCGGATACGCCGCGCGGCGTCGGGAATGCGCACCGATTCGAGCGCCTCGATCGCGCGCTTCGTCGCGGCCTTGCGCGACAGCCCGCGATGCAGCTGCAGGGTCTCGGTCATCTGCCGCTCGATCGTCAGGAAGGGATTGAGCGACGTCATCGGATCCTGGAAGATCATCGCGATCCGGTCGCCGCGCACGGCGTTCAGCGCGCGCGTGTCCATCGCGAGCAGATCGTCGCCGCGATAGCGCGCCGTGCCGCTCGTCGTGCCGTTCGCGGCGAGCAGCCCGAGCAATGCCATCACGGTCTGGCTCTTGCCGGAGCCCGATTCGCCGACGATGCCGAGCGTCTTGCCGGCTTCGAGCGAGAACGACACGCCGCTAACGGCGTCGATCGGCGGCGCATCCTTGCGCGTGAAGCGCACGCCGAGGTTGTCGACTTCAAGTAGTGCGGCCATCTTCAGCGATCCTTCGGGTCAAGCGCATCCCGCAGGCCGTCGCCGACGAAATTCACGCAATAGAGCGTCACGCACAGCATGACGGCCGGGCACAGCAGCAGCCACGGCATCGATTCGAGTTTCTGCGCGCCGTCCTGGATCAGCACGCCCCAGCTCGTCATCGGCTCCTGCACGCCGAGCCCGAGAAACGACAGCACCGATTCGGTCAGCACGATGTTCGGCACCGAGACCGTCGCATACACGACGACGACGCCGAGCAGGTTCGGCACGATATGGCGGCGCACGATCGATACCGGCGACACGCCGATCGCGCGCGCCGCATCGACGAACTCGCGGTTGCGCAGCGACAGCGTCTGGCCGCGCACGACGCGCGCCATGTCGATCCACGAGAACGCGCTGATCGTCAGCACGACGAGCAGGAACGAACGGCCGAACAGCGTCATCATCAGGATCGCGATCAGCAAGTACGGGATCGCGTACATCATGTCGACGATGCGCATCATCACCGCGTCGACGCGGCCGCCCGCGAAGCCCGCGGTCGCGCCCCACGCGACGCCGAACAGGCCCGACACGAGCGTGCCGAGCAGCCCGACCTCGATCGACACGCGCCCGCCGATCAGCGTGCGCACGAGCAGGTCGCGGCCGAGCTCGTCGGTGCCGAACCAGTGCTGGTTCGCGAGCGTCGGCGGCAGGCTGATCGCACCCCAGTCGCTTGCGGCCGGATCGGCTGCAAGCAGCCACGGGCCGACGAAGCAGGCGATCACGATCAGCGCGAGCAGCACGAGGCTGAACAAGGCCGCGCGGTTGTGCAGGAAGCGTGCGAACGCGAGCGCCAGCGGCGAGCGCGAACGCGGCGGCGTATCGGTCTGCGCGGGCAGACCGACGGCTGGCGTAGTGGGAGTCATCGCAGGGCCTCGCTCAGTAACGGATGCGCGGATCGAGCCATGCGTAGGCGAGGTCGACCAGCAGGTTGAACAGCACTGCGCAGACGGTCGTCAGCACGACGAGGCCGAGCACCAGCGTGTAGTCGCGATTGATCGCGCCGTTCACGACGAGCTGCCCGAGCCCGGGCAGCGCGAACACCGATTCGGTGACGACGGCCGCCGTGATCGACGTGATGCAGACCGTGCCGAACAACGATACGACCGGCATCAGCGCGGGCTTCAGCGCGTGGCGCAGCACGATCGTCGAGCCGGGCAGCCCCTTCGCGCGCGCGGTGCGGATGTAGTTGCTCGACAGCGTCTCGATCATCGAGCCGCGCATCACGCGCGCGAGCAGCGACACGTTGATGAAGGTCAGCAGCACGATCGGCAGCAGCCGGTACTGCCAGCCGCCGTCGCCCCAGCCGCCGGCCGGCAGCCAGCCGTTGCCGGCCGACGTCTTCAGCAGGATCGCGAAGATCCACACGAGCACCGGCCCGAGCACGAACGGCGGCACGACGTTGCCGAAGTTGCCGATCAGCATCACGAAGCGGTCGATCGCGCTGTCGCGGCGCACGGCCGCGACGGTGCCGAGCAGCACGCCGAGCACGATCGACAGCGGAATCGACAGGCCGCCCACGCCGAGGCTCACGGGCAGCGCCTTCTTCACGAGATCGTTCACGGACCAGTCGACGTAGCGGAACGACGGCCCGAGATCGCCGCGCAGCAGCGAGCCGAGATACAGCAGATACTGCTTCCACAGCGGTTCGTCGAGGTGGTACTTCGCGTTCAGGTTCGCGAGCGTCGCGGCGGACAGCTGTTTCTCCGTATCGAACGGGCCGCCGGGCGTGAAGTGCAGCAGCAGGTAGCAGACGGTGACGACCGCGAGGATCGTCGGCACCGCCCACAACGTGCGCCTCAGGGCATAGGCCAGCATGATCGCTCCGCTCAGTGCTTGATCAGATACATGTCCTGCGACGCGCGCATGTCGATCACGTTCTTCAGCGAATAGCCGCCGACGTACGGCTTCACGAGACGATCGGCCGAATACTGGAACAGCGGCACCATCGGCGTGTCGTTCATCGCGGTGTCGTGCGCCTGCGTGAGCAGCGCCGCGCGGGCCTTGTCGTCGAGCTTCTGGTTGCCCTCGTCGACGAGCGCGTCGACCTGCTTGTTGCAGTAGCCGACGGTGTTCTGCGAGCTGCCGCAGCGGATCAGATCGAAGAACGTCATCGCGTCGTTGTAGTCGGCGAACCAGCCGTCGCGCGCGATCTGGACCTTGCCGTCATGCCGCTCCTTCATCAGCACCTTGAACTCGACGTTCTCGAGCTTCGTGTTGATGCCGAGCTTCGTGCGCCATTCCGATGCGGCAAACAGCGCGACCTTCTTGTGCAGGTCGTTGGTGTTGTACGTGAGCGTGAACGACAGCGGCTTCGCGTCCGAATAGCCGGCCTGCTTCAGCAGGTTCTTCGCGGTCTCGACGCGCTTGGCCATCGGCCAGGACGCCCATTCCGGCGTGAACGGCTGCACGCCCTTCGTGCCGTTCGGCATCAGGCCGTACATCGGCTTCTCGCCGGCCTGCGTGAGCTTCGACGTCAGCACGTCGCGATCGATGACCATCGACAGCGCCTGGCGCACGCGCTTGTCTTTCAGCACCGGATCGCTGTTGTTCAGGTAGTAGTAGTACGTCGCGAGCTGCAGGCCCGGGCGCAGCTCGGCGCCGAACTGCTTGCTGACCTGCTGGAAAATGCCCGACGGAATCGAATAGCTGTAGTCGATCTGCCCGGCCTGGTACATGCGCATCGCGGTCTCGTCGCTTTCGACGGGCAGATACGTGACCTTGTTGATCACGACCTTCGGCGCGTTCCAGTACTTCGCATCCTTTGTCATCACGATGCGGTTGTTCGGCTGCCAGTCGACGAGCTGGTACGCGCCGTTGCTGACGATGTTGCCGGGACGCGTCCACGCGTCGCCGAACTTCGCGACGACGTCCTTGTTCACCGGCGCGAGCGGCGCCATCGCGGTCAGCTCGGGGAAGAACGCGACCGGCACGTCGGTCGTCACCTCGAGCGTGTACGGATCGACCGCGCGCACGCCGAGCGTCGACGGCGCGGCCTTGCCCGCGATGATCTCCTTCGAGTTCTTCACGAACTCGACGAGGATCGTGTACTTCGAGCCCGTCTTCGGATCGGCGAGACGCTGCCACGAATAGACGAAATCGGCGGCCGTCACGGGCTGCCCGTTGCTCCACTTCGCGTCGTGGCGCAGCTTGAAGATCCACGTCTGCGGCGTCTTGCGCTCCCACGACAGCGCGACGCCCGGCACGACCTGCCCGGCCGCGTCGATGCGCGCAAGCCCTTCGAACAGGTCGAGGCCGATGGTGTTGCCGGTCCACGATTCGATGTGGGCGGGATCGAGCGACTCGACTTCGGCGGGCACCTGTCGCGTCAGATCCTGCTGCGCGGCAAGCGTGACGTTCGACGGGACGGTTACGGCACGGGCGGCGGGCGTCGTCAGGACGAGCGCGGCCAGCACGGCCGACATGGCATGCAAGGATTTCATCGTGGCAGTCTTGAGAAGGTTGTTCGGTGAGCGTCGCGCGGCGAAGGCCGCGGATTACGCGTAAGACGCTGTCGGGGGCAGCGATTGAGGAGGCCCGTGGTTCTCGTATTGCATGTTAGTATCCCTTACGTTTCTTTCGACAGGCATCCCGTCCGAGAAACGAAGGAATACCTGTGCGTTAGAACAGCCTCGGCGTACCGACCCAGACCACCACCGATTCGATCTTCGCGGTGTTGGCCCAGCTGTGCGGAACCGTCGACTGGTAGTGCGAACTATCGCCGGCCTGCAGGACGAACGTCTTGCCTTCCAGCGTCAGCGACACTTCTCCTTCCACCACATACAGGAACTCCTCTCCTGCATGTGTCGTCACCTCGGACCGCTTCTGCCCCGGCGGCATCCGCACGAGGATCGCCTCGAGCTGGCGGCCTTCCGAGACGTTCGTCAGCCTCGCGAACAGGTTCGCCGAATCGGCGAACCCGAAAAAGCGCAGCTGCTCGCCTCGACACACCGAACGCTCCTCGCTCGGCGTATCGACGAAATACTGCACGGTCACGCCGAGCGCCTGCGCGATGCCGGCCAACGACGTCAGCGACGGCGACGCGAGCCCGCGCTCGACTTGCGACAGAAACGGCTTCGAAATGCCCGCGGCTGTCGCCGTTTCGTCGAGCGTGCGCTTCAATCGTTGGCGCAACGCGCGAATCTTGCTGCCCAGTGCGGCGGCAGCGACGGCAGACCGCGAGTTTTCAGTGGGGGGAACCATAGCAGGCCGAAAAGTGGTCGTCAAAAAATGTTTGATGGAAAGTAACTAAGTTTCGTTAATATCGCTTAGTCTTCAGGTTCGCACATGCCTTCGGCGTTGAGCCCGGTGCACTAAACAGGGCCCGAAGCGCGCGAAAAGACCCGCTATCTTGCCAGACTCGCCGCCTTCACAGGCAAGCTGCAAGCGGCTCTCCGGGATTTTGCGGAGCGCCGGACGCGAAGTTTACAAACAAATCATGAGACGAATGTTCCTGAAAGCTGCTGCCATCTCGGGGATTTCCCTATGTGGCGCGGACCTGACGCACCGGACCGGCAAACGTTACCATTCGCGCGCCGGTCGGGGCCTTGCGCCGCCGACACCGGCGGAGTCTGACCCCGGCCCGGGCTAACCGCCCGACTGCTGCCATTGCCTGCGTAGCGGCCTACCCGGCCCACGCGCCCAGGCGCCAGTTCTACCCTCAGGCGACGCGCGATCCGCGCCGTCCGTTTCAACCGAGATTGATGATGCACGCACCTGTTTCACAAACCCGATCGTTTACGACGGTCTTCCTCATCGAAATGTGGGAGCGCTTCGGCTACTACGGCATGGCCGCGCTCCTCGTCCTCTTCATGGTCGATAGGCTCGGTTTCACCGACAGCCATGCGAACCTCACGTGGGGTGCGTTCACCGCACTCGTCTACGCCTCGCCGTCGATCGGCGGCTGGATCGGCGACAAGGTGCTCGGCGCGCGCCGCACGATGATCCTCGGCGCGGCCGTGCTGTGCGCCGGCTACCTGATGCTGGCGGTGCCGAACGACGCGCTCGCCTATATGTATGCGTCGCTCGGCGTGATCGTCGTCGGCAACGGGCTGTTCAAGGCCAACGCGGCGAACCTCGTGCGCCGCATCTACGAAGGCGACGACGCGCGCATCGACAGCGCGTTCACGATCTACTACATGGCGGTCAACATCGGCTCGACGGTGTCGATGCTCGCGACGCCGTGGATCAAGGATCACTGGGGCTGGCACACTGCGTTCGCGGTCTGCTGCGGCGGCATGCTGCTCGCGATCCTGAACTTCATGCTGATGCATCGCACGCTGGCGCACATCGGCTCGCAGCCCGACGACGAGCCGATCCGCTGGAAGCGCCTCGGGGCCGTCGCGGCGGGCGGCGTCGCGCTCGCGCTCGTCACGCTGTACGTGCTGCAGCACAAGCAACTGGCAGTGGCAAGCGTGTGGACGGCCGCGGTCGCGATTCTCGCGATCTTCGCGTACATGATCGCGAAGTCGGAACGCTCGGAGCGCGCCGGCCTGATCGCCGCGCTCGTGCTGATCGCGCAGGTGATCCTGTTCTTCATCTTCTACGTGCAGATGTCGACCTCGCTGACGCTGTTCGCGCTGCGCAACGTCGATCCGCGCTTCATCCTGTTCGGCACGACGCTGTTTACGTGGAGCGCGGCGCAGTTCCAGGCGCTGAACCCGATCTGGATCATGCTGCTGAGCCCGGTGCTCGTGTGGATCTACAACGCGTTCTCGAAGGGCGGCCGCGATCTGCCGGTCGCCGCGAAGTACGCGCTCGGCTTCGGTGCCGTCGCCGCCGGCTATCTCGTGTTCACGATCAGCGGCCGCTATGCGGTCGACGGTCGCGTGTCGTCGTGGTTCATGGTGTGGGGCTACGGCCTCTACTCGCTCGGCGAACTGCTGGTGAGCGGCCTCGGCCTCGCGATGATCGCGCGCTATGTGCCGGCGCGGATGAGCGGCTTCATGATGGGTGCGTACTTCGTCGCGACCGGCGTGTCGCAGTATCTCGGCAGCGTCGTCGCGAACTTCGCGCAGATGCCGTCGCACGATCTGCCGGCCGTCGATTCGCTGCCGCTCTATCTGTCGCTGTTCGAGAAGCTCGGCTGGCTCGCCGCGATCGGCATGCTGCTCGCGCTGCTGCTGCTGCCGATGATGAACCGCCTGTCGCGCCAGCATCAGCGCTGCGCGGAAGAGCGTCGCGACGAAGCGCTGCAGGCGCAGAACGTCGCCGCCGTTCAGTAAGTCCGGCGGCCGGCGTGCTGCGCGCACGCCACAGGCCGCCACATTCTCCTGCCGGCACCGCAATCGCGTCCTACACTGATTGCAAGCGGCGCATCCCCCGAGGTGCGCGCCGGCGGGAGAAGACCCATGAAAAGCAAGACGACGCGGCTGCTGAGAATGCTGTCCGACATCCGGCGTGCGCAGCGCTGCACCGCACTGCGCGCCGCGCGCGCGGCAGCCGAAGCCGATGCGGTGCTCGCGCAGCAGGACGACCGGGCGACGCCCGGCGACAACGACGAGACCGAAGCCGACGATCCGACCGTCGATCCGCGCACGCGCATCGTCCAGCGTCACTGAGACGCGAAGCGTGCACGCCGGCGCCGGTGCCGGCCCCCACTTTTTTGCCTCCACCCGCGCCCGCGCGCGCGCCGCATCACGCGGCGGCCGTGCGCCGCCGCGAAATCCACGCGCCCGAACCGGCCACCGCCATCATCAGCCCGAGCGCACACGCGTCGGCCGCGAGGCCCACGCCGATGTGCCGCAGCTCGGCGCTTCCCGCGACCGGGTGCAGCAGCGAGTCGATGACGAGCGAGATCGCCGCGCCCGCGACGAAGCAGATCAGCCCGCGCTGCCCGACCGCGACGACGGGCCGTACGGCCTGCGCGACGCGCGCGATCCAGCCGTAGCGCACCCAGTCCGCCATCAGCCACGCCACGGCCGCGAAGCTGACGACGCGCGGCAGCGCGAGATCGCGCTTGAGCACGCCTTCGGGCACCGGCAGGCCCGAGAACAGCTTGTAGCTCGCACAGCCGAGCACGACCGCGCAGGCGAGGCCGGTCGCCGCGGCGCCCCAGCGGCCGAGCGCGACGCGCCGGTAGAACGGCTGGCAGCGCGCGAGCACGCCCGCGACGAACATCAGCTGCCACGCAAACGGATTGAAGCTCCAGCGGAATCCGTCGGTATCGAGCAGTTCGGGCCCGAGCCAGCCGGCCGCCAGCCACGATGCGACACTCAGCACGACGAGCGGCCACGGATGGCGGCGCGCGAACGGCACGAGCACCGGCGACGCGAGCGCGAACAGCACGTACATCGGCAGCACCGACGCGAGATACGGCTGGCGCTGGAACGTCAGCAGTTCGGCGAGGCCCGTGAGCGGCGACGCGAGCATCACGCTGACGTCGTCGAGCGCAAGGTTCGGCGCGTCGATCCCGTAATGGTCGAGCACCGCAGACACGACCAGCATCAGCGTCGACGTCGCGAGAAACGCGCGGTAGATCTGCATCGCGCGCCGCACGAAGCGCCGCTGCGCGGCGCGCGCGCCCTGCCGCTCGGCAATCGCGCCGTACGCGCTCGCCGTCGCGAAGCCGCCGAGGAACACGAACACCTCGGCCGCATCGCACAGCGCGAACGCGTGCAGCGTCACGCGCGACAGCACGCTCGCGCCGATGTGATCGACGACGATCATCAGCAGCACGATCCCGCGGAAGAAGTCGACTTCGATGAGACGGCCGCTGCGCGGCCACGACACGGCAGCGGAAGGCGGCGCGTTCATCGACATGAGCGCACCTGCACGGGATGGGCACGCGCGGTGCCGGACGAAACGGAAGGCGAAACAGGAAGCCGAGCGCGGCCGGCGGCGATACGCGTATGCCCGTATCGCGCCGACCCGGCAAGGCGGGCACGGAGACGACCGTTCATTGGAGCACTGCATACGAAGAAAGACGGTCAGGTCAGTCTAATAGCCGTCCCGGAACTGCCCTAAGTAACAAAGTGCAACCGAATCTTCGGTTGCATTACAGGGGCGATATCGCTTGCATGAAGCTGGCAACGCGGCCAGCTTGGCGTCAGCGCGACGACGGCCGACGGTCAGAATCGCGCGTGAGGTGTGTCGAGCGAGGTGCGTTTGAGGCGACCCGCGTCGGCGCGACGCTCGCTCAGGTACGCGCCGGCAGGCGTCGCATCAGCATCGCGCTGTGCCATGCGGTCAACGCGACCGCGACCCAGATCGGCCCGTACGTCGCGAGCTTCGCGACCGTCAGCGTCTCGCCGAGCAACAACAGCGATACGGCGACGAGCAGCACGGGCTCGACATAGCCGAGGATGCCGAACAGCGCCATCGGCAGCATCCGGCTCGCCTTCAGATAGCTCGCGAGCGCAAGCGTGCTGAGCACGCCGAGCCCCGGCAGCAGCGTCGACCACAGCAGCGGATGCGGCGCGACCGGCGTGCCGCTCGTCGCAACCATCGCGATCGCGATCGGACACAGCAGCACGATCTCGACCGCGAACGCGGCCAGCGAATCGGCGTTGATGCGCCGGCGCAGCACGAAATACGGCGGATAGCCGAGCGCGACGACGAGCGTCGGCCACGCGAACGCGCGCGTCGCCCACACTTCGTGCGCAACGCCGAGCGCCGCGCAGGCGACGGCCGCCCACTGCAGCGGATCGAGCCGTTCGTCATAGTAGAAGCGGCCGACGAGCACCATCGTCAGCGGCAGCAAGAAGTAGCCGAGCGACACCTCGAGCATGCGCCCGTGCAGCGGCGCCCACAGGAACAGCCACAGCTGCAGCCCGAGCAGCGCTGCGGTGACGGGCAGCGCGACGAGCAGCCGCCAGTCGCGCACGCTGCGCGCGAGCAGTTCGGCGAGCGCCGGCCAGCGGCCGCGCAGCGCGATCAGCGCGAGCGCGCCGGGCGCGGTCCAGAGCACGCGCCACGCGAAAATGTCGAGGCCCGTGAGCGGCACCAGCCATTTCGCATACGCGGACATCAGCGCGAACAGCGTCGACGCCGCCACCGACAACATCACGCCGCGCCCGGCCTCCGGATACCCCGTCACGTGCGCTTACTGCTGCTGAAAGCGCTCGAAGCGCTTGTCGGTCTGCCGTTCCTCGAACGTCACTTCGGTCACGCGCGCAGCCGGCGGCCCGTGCCGCAGCCACGCCAGCATCCGGTCGATCTGGGCGCCGGGGCCCTGGATCATCGCCTCGACGCTGCCGTCCTCGAGGTTGCTGACCCAGCCGCGCAGCTTCAGCGCGTGCGCCTCGCGCACCGTCGCGTGACGGAAGCCGACGCCCTGTACGACGCCGCGCACGCGCACGTAGTAGGTCTCGATCCGTTCGTCCAGCTCATCGCGGTTCATCGCGTCGCCCCTCCAGTTGCATCCAAGCCCGGCATTGTAGTCGCGTCGGCCCGTTCTCACACGGGTGCGGCCGGCCGCCGCGCGCGCCGAACACGTACAATCTCGCCGACGCTCAACCGCCGCGCCGTTCGCGCGCGGCCAAGAAGGAATGGCATGACTGATACCTCCCGCGATCTCGTTCTGGTCACCGGCGCGTCCGGTTTCGTCGGCTCGGCCGTCGCGCGCATCGCGCAGCAGAAAGGCTATGCGGTGCGCGTGCTCGTGCGCCCGACGAGCCCGCGCACGAACGTCGCCGATCTCGACGCCGAGATCGTCACCGGCGACATGCGCGACGAGACGTCGATGCGCGCCGCGCTGCGCGGCGTGCGCTACCTGCTGCACGTCGCGGCCGACTACCGGCTGTGGGCGCCGGACCCGCACGAGATCGAGCGCGCGAACCTCGAAGGCGCCGTCGCGACGATGCGCGCCGCGCGCGCCGAAGGCGTCGAACGGATCGTCTATACGAGCAGCGTCGCGACGCTGAAGGTCACGAGCGCCGGCGATCCGGCCGACGAGAACCGGCCGCTGACGCCCGAGCAGGCGATCGGCGTGTACAAGCGCAGCAAGGTGCTCGCCGAGCGCGCGGTCGAGCGGATGATCGCCGACGAAGGGCTGCCCGCGGTGATCGTCAACCCGTCGACGCCGATCGGCCCGCGCGACGTGAAGCCGACGCCGACCGGCCGCATCATCGTCGAGGCCGCGCTCGGCAAGATTCCGGCGTTCGTCGATACGGGGCTGAACCTCGTGCACGTCGACGACGTCGCGCACGGCCATTTCCTCGCGCTCGAGCGCGGCCGGATCGGCGAGCGCTACATCCTGGGCGGCGAGAACCTGCCGCTGCAGCAAATGCTCGCCGACATCGCGCAGATGACGGGCCGCAAGGCGCCGACGATCGCGCTGCCGCGCTGGCCGCTGTACCCGCTCGCGGTCGGCGCCGAGGCGGTCGCGAAGTTCACGAAGAAGGAGCCGTTCGTCACGGTCGACGGGCTGCGGATGTCGAAGAACAAGATGTATTTCACGTCCGCGAAGGCCGAACGCGAACTCGGCTACCGCGCGCGGCCGTACCGCGACGGGCTGCGCGACGCGCTCGACTGGTTCCGCGGCGCGGGCTACCTGAAGTAGCACAAAGCGGCGCGCAGCGCGCCGGATTGCGGACTTTGTTACACGTGATGCGCGGACCGCGGGCGGCTCAGCGGGTAAAATCGCGGGTCCTACGTAGAGAAAGCACGCATGAACCTGAACGACCAGATCGATGCACTCAACACCGGCGTCGATCAGCTCCTCCACGATCACCACGCTGCGCAACAGGCGGCCCGCAGCGCGGAAGCCTTCGCGCGCGCCGCCGCGGCCGAGGCCCAGGCGGCTGCGCAGCGTCACGCGGCGGCCGAAGCCGAAGCGCAGGCCGCCGCACAGCGCCATCTCGATGCGGCAGCCGAAGCGGAAGCCGCGCAGAAACGCCACGCCGAAGCGACCGCCGCAGCCGAAGCCGCTGCGCGGCGCCACACCGATGCCGCCGCACAGGCCGAAGCCGCCGTGCAGCGGCACGCAGAAGCGACTGCGCTGACCGAAGCGCTGGCGCAACGTCACGCCGATGCCGAAGCCGCATCGCAGCGCCATGCTGCCGCGATCGCCGAAGCGGAAGCCGCCGCACAACGTCATCATGCCGCCGCGGCCGAAGCGGAGGCTGCCGCCCAGCGTCACGCAGCGGCGAGCGCCGAAGCGGAAGCCGCCGCGAAGCGTCACGCGGAAGCGACGGCCGAAGCCGAGGCGGCCACCGCCGAGGCCGAAGCGCTCGCGCAACGTCACGCGCAGGCGATCGCCGAAGCGGAAGCGGCCGCGCAGCGCCACGCCCAGGCCACGGCGGAGGCCGAGGCGCTCGCGAAACGTCATGCGGAAGCGATCGCGGAGGCCGAAGCGGCCGCGCGCCGCCATGCGGACGCGACGGCGCAAGCGCAGGCCGTCGCGCACCGCCATACCGAAGCGATCGCGAACGCCGAAGCCGCGGCGCAACGCCATGCGAAGGCGATCGCCGATGCCGAAGCGCTCGTCGAAGCCGTGATGAAGGATGCGATGTCGACCGATGCGTCGGCAGCGGAAACCGGTGCGGACGCGGCAGCGCAGGCGCCGTCGGCCGACGCGGTGGCGCACGACGTGCGCGATGCACAAGAGGCGAATGACGCGAATACGACCGACGCAACGTCGGCGAACGCCGCCACGCCGCCCGCAACTGAAGCGGAAACCGAAGCCGACGCAGCGACGGAACGCGGCACCGCAGTCGTCCCCGTCACCGAAGCGGCCCCGAATGCGGCGCCCGCACCCGCCGACAAATCGACGCTGCACGTCTCGCGGCCGACGCAGAACGAACTGACGCTGACGATCAACGGCGAATCGATGACGCTGCATCCGGAGCAGCTCGGCCAGCTGATCGAGGAACTCGCGCATGCGCGCGCGTCGATGCAGCCGGAGCCGCCGAACGGCATCCCGCCGGGCTGGCGCTTCGTGTCGACGAAGAATCCGATGATGGCCGTGCAGAAGCAGTCGAACGGCGATCGTCTGCTGGTCATGCGTCACACCGGCTACGGCTGGGTGCCGTTCACGTTCTCGCCGGACGTCGTGATCCAGATGTACATGCTGCTCACGCAGCGCTGAGCGCCGCACGCGGCGCCTGAATGCAACACGGCCCGACCGGCGGCATGCCGGTCGGGCCGTTTGTCGTTCGGCGCCACTGCATGCGGCGCCGGCCGGTATCAGCGTTCGACCGGTGCCTGCACGCGCGCCTTCCACTGGCCGCCCTTGCCGCGCCAGTAGCGCCACGCGGACGCGAACGTCGCGCCGACGTAGAACGCGGCGACGAGCGGCAGCGCGGGCGCCCACAGCGGCGAGCGCCGGTAGTAGCGCAGCATCGGCGCGTATGCGGCGCACATCGACGCCCATGCGAGCCATGCGGGCCACGCGCGCGCGCCGTACGCGAGCGCGGCGACGGGCGGCACCAGATAGATGATCGTCATCCCGACGAGCGTGCCGGCCAGCAGCCACGGCGAATAGTGGAGCTGCGTGAACGCCGTGCGCGCGATCATGTTCCAGATGTCGCGCCAGCTGTCGTACGGGCGCAGCGACACGCTGCGATCGGCGAGATCGAGGCGGATCGGATGGCGGCCGCTGCCGCGATGCTTGATCTGCGCGGCGAGGCTGCAATCGTCGATCAGCGCGCCGCGGATCGACTCGATGCCGCCCGCTTCCTCGAGCGCCGTGCGCTTCACGAGCATGCAGCCGCCTGCGGCGCCGGCCGTCTTGTTGCGCGGATTGTTGATCCACGAGAACGGATAGAGCTTCGCGAAGAAGAACACGAACGCCGGGATCAGCGCCTTTTCCCAGAACGAGTCGCAGCGCAGCCGCACCATCAGCGACACGAGATCGCGCTGCTCGGCCTGCGCGCGCGTGACGAGCTGCGCGACGGCGTCGGGCGGGTGGCCGATGTCGGCATCCGTCAGCAGCAGATAGTCGGCCGGCAGCCCGAGCGTGCGCACCGCCGCGATCCCCTGCGACTGCGCCCACACCTTGCCCGACCAGCCGGCCGGCAGCGGCTTCGCGCTCAGCACGGTCAGCCGGTCCGCGCGGTTCGCGGCCAGCGCGGCCGCGCGCGCGGCGTCCGCGGTGCCGTCGTCGCTGTGATCGTCGACGATGATCAGGTGAAAGTCGCCCGGATAGTCCTGCCCGAGCAGCGACGTCGCGGCGCGCGCAATCACGTCGGCTTCGTTGCGCGCCGGCACGACCGCGACGACGGCCGGCCAGCCGGCGTCCGCGGCCGCGCCGCGCTGATGGGTTCGGGCTTCGCGG
>NZ_KV786630.1:0-754 GCF_001806955.1 Burkholderia sp. HMSC10F09 | reverse complement strand
GACCGAGCTATCGGTCGAGCTGAGGCCGGTAGACAGCGATCCGATCGAGCTGTTTGCCGACGAGAGGCCGGTCGAAGTCGAAGTCGACAGAGACGTGATCGAGCTATTCGCCGACGAGAGGCCAGTCGACGTCGAAGTCGACAGCGACGCGACCGAGCTATCGGTCGAACTGAGGCCCGTCGACAGAGAACCGATCGAGCTGTTAGCGGACGAGAGGCCGGTCGAAGTCGAGGTCGAAAGCGAAGCGACCGAGCTGTCGGTCGAGCTGAGGCCGGTCGACAGAGAGCCGATTGAGCTGTTCGCCGACGAGAGACCAGTCGAGGTCGAGGTTGAAAGCGACGCGACCGAGCTATCGGTCGAGCTGAGGCCGGTTGACAGAGAGCCGATTGAGCTGTTGGCCGACGAGAGACCAGTCGAAGTCGAGGTCGAGAGCGACGCGACCGAGCTGTCGGTCGAGCTGAGGCCCGTCGACAGAGAACCGATCGAGCTGTTAGCGGACGAGAGACCGGTCGAAGTCGAGGTCGAAAGCGACGCGACCGAGCTATCGGTCGAGCTGAGGCCGGTCGACAAAGAACCGATCGAGCTGTTGGCCGATGACAGGCCCGTCGAGGTCGAAGTCGAGAGCGACGTGATCGAGCTGTTGGCCGACGACAGGCCCGTCGAGGTCGAAGTCGAGAGCGACGTGATCGAACTATTGGCCGACGAGAGCCCCGTCGAAGTCGAAGTCGAAAGCGACGCGACCGAGCTATCGGTC
>NZ_KV786629.1:53978-63262 GCF_001806955.1 Burkholderia sp. HMSC10F09 | reverse complement strand
TGCCGGCGCCACCGCGCCGCGCGCGCACGCGCCGCCGTATCGCGCCGTGCTCGGCCGCCCGACGCTGGTCGCCGCGCAGCTCGTGTCGGTCGCGATGATCGGTGGGCATTTCACGCTGTTCTCGTATCTGACGCCGTATCTGCAGGCGGTGCTATCGCCCGGCGCCGCCGCGCTCGAAGCGTTGTACGTCGCGTTCGGCATCGCGGGCGTGATCGGCGCGTGGGCCGGCGGCGCACTGTCCGACCGGCTCGGCGCGCGGCGCGCGCTCGTCGCCTGCCCGGCGCTGTTCGTCGTCGCGATGGCCGTGCTGCCGGCCGCGGTCGCGACGCCGCTCGTGTTCGTACCCGCGATGATGCTATGGGCTGCGGTCAGCTGGGCGATCTCGCCGATCGCGCAGAACCATCTGATCCACGCGGCGCCCGCGCTCGCCGATGCGAGCGTCGGCATCAACGTGTCCGCGATGCATGCGGGCGTCGCGCTCGGCTCCGCATTCGGCGGCGTACTCGTCGAGCGCGGCGCGCTGCTGCTCGCACCGTGGGCCGGCTGCGCGCTGGTCGCGCTCGCGCTGGGCTGCGCGTGCGTCGCCGCGCGATCCGCTCACCACGCGCGCCGATAGATCTCGAGCGCGTCGGCCTCCGTCACTTCGCGCGGATTGTTGACGAGCAGGCGCGTCTGCAGCATCGCGTCCGCGGCCATCCGCGGCAGATCGCCTTCGCCGATGCCGACCTCGCGCAGCGTACGCGGAATGCCGGTCGCGACGATCAGCCGGTCGATCTCGTCGATCAGCGCATGCGTCTTCGCCTCGTCGCTGCCCGTCGCCGACGGCGCGACGATCGCCGCGAGTTCCGCATAGTGCGGCGCGGCCGCTTCCGCGTTGAAGCGCAGCACATGCGGCAGCACGAGCGCGTTCGACAGCCCGTGCGGCACGTGAAAAATGCCGCCGACCGGATACGCGAGCGCATGCACGGCCGCGACCGGCGCGTTCGCGAACGCCTGCCCCGCGAACATTGCGCCGACCAGCATCGCTTCGCGCGCGTGCCGGTCCTGGCCGTCGTCGCATGCGGCGAGCAGATTGCGCGACAGCAGCGTCAGCGCCTGCACGGCCAGCATGTCGGACACCGGATTCTTCAGCCGCGCGGACGTGTAGGCCTCGATTGCATGCACCATCGCGTCGATGCCGGTCGCGGCGGTCGCCGCGCGCGGCAGCCCGAGCGTCAGCTCGGCGTCGAGGATCGCTACGTCGGCGAACAGATGCGGCGACACGACGCCCATCTTGCGCGCCTCGCCCACCGTGACGATCGACACGGCCGTCACCTCCGAGCCGGTGCCGGCCGTCGTCGGCATCTGCACGAGCGGCAGCCGCTCGGTGTCGACCTTGTCGACGCCGTACATGTCGGCGAGCGCCTGCCGCCCCGGCGCGAGCACGGCGATCAGCTTCGCGACGTCCATCGACGAACCGCCGCCGAGACCCAGCACGATTTGCGCATCGGCCGCGACCGCGCGCGCCGTCGCGTCGAGCACCACGCGCTCGGGCGGATCGGCGATCACGTCGTCGATCACGGTCACCTGCCAGCCGTGCGCGGCGAGACTGTCGAGCGCGGGCGCGAGCACGCCGCTGCGGTGCAGGAACGCGTCGGTCACCACGCACAGCCGCGCCAGCGCCGGAAAGCGCTCGCGCAGCAGCGCGCCGAGCCGGCGCGCGGCGCCGTATTCGACGATCAGCGTCGGGACGGTGCGGAATTGAAACGGGTTCATCGGGCCTCCGGTGGCGTCGCCGCGCCGGGGTCCGGCTGCACGATGCGGCGGGCACGGCTGGCGAGCCATCGAATGATCGCGCCGACGCCGCGCCGCTGCAAATGCGGCGTTTCCCGATGGGCGACGGCAGCGGTGCGGCGTGGCCGCGCATGCTGCGCGGGCCACGAACGCGACGCGGTACGACTGCCGGCGACTACCGGTCCGCCCGACGGCCGCGCGCGCCAACGGCCTGCCGCATCGCTTGCCGCGTGCGTGCCGCACGCCGCCGCGCGGCCCGAATACCGGCGATCCGCGCCGGCGCCGTCGGGCCCTTCGGCTAAAATGCCGCACTTTCCATCCTGTCCGGCCCGCTCGCCATGCAACCCGCCTCCCACGCCCAATCCGCCTCCCACGGCGCCGACGACGCAGAATCGGCCCGCGACCTCGTCTACGGCCCGAACGACCGCCCTGCGCCGATGGTCGCGTTCGTCGCCGCGCTCCAGCATCTGCTCGCGATCATCGTGCCGATCGTCACGCCCGGCCTGCTGATCTGCCAGGCGCTCGGCGTGTCGAGCCACGACACGACGCTGATCGTCTCGATGTCGCTCGTCATCTCCGGGATCGCGACCTTCGTCCAGTGCAAACGTTTCGGCCCGCTCGGCGCCGGGCTGCTGATCGTCCAGGGCACGAGCTTCAACTTCGTCGGCCCGCTGATCGCGGGCGGCAGCCTGATGGTCAAGCAAGGCACGCCGGTCGAGACCGTGATGGCCGCGATTTTCGGCGTCGTGATCGCCGGATCGTTCGTCGAAATGGGCGTGTCGCGCATCCTGCCGTTCGTGAAGCGGCTGATCACGCCGCTCGTCACGGGCATCGTCGTGCTGCTGATCGGCCTCACGCTGATCAAGGTCGGGCTCGTCAGCATGGGCGGCGGCTACGGCGCGATGGCGAAAGGCACGTTCGCGAGCGCGCAAAACCTGACGCTGTCGTGCCTCGTGCTCGGCACGATCATCCTGCTGAACCGCGTGCCCGTCGTCTGGGTGCGCAGCACCGCGCTCGTCATCGCGCTCGCGATCGGCTACGCCGCCGCCGCGTTCCTCGGCCGCCTCGATTTCACCGGCATGCATCAGGCCGCCGTGTTCCAGGTGCCGACGCCGCTGCATTTCGGGATCGGCTTCTCGTGGTCGCTGTTCGTGCCGATGCTGATCATCTACCTCGTCACCTCGCTCGAAGCGATCGGCGACGTCACGGCCACCAGCAAGATCTCGAAGGAGCCCGTCGAAGGCCCGGTGTGGATGCAGCGGATCAAGGGCGGCGTGCTCGTGAACGGCGCGAACTCGCTGCTCGCCGGCGTGTTCAACACGTTCCCGAGCTCGGTGTTCGCGCAGAACAACGGCGTGATCCAGATCACGGGCGTCGCGAGCCGCTACGTCGGCATCTGGATTGCCGCGATGCTCGTCGTGCTCGGCCTCTTCCCCGTCGTCGCCGGCGCGCTGCAGGCGGTTCCGGAACCGGTCCTGGGCGGCGCGGCGATGGTGATGTTCGGCGCGGTCGCGGCCTCCGGCATCAACATCCTCGCGGGCATCCAGCTCGATCGGCGCGCGCTGCTGATCATCGCGGTGTCGCTCGCGCTCGGTCTCGGCGTATCGCAGGTGCCCGACATCCTGAACAGCCTGCCGCACGCGCTGAAGAACGTGCTCGAATCGGGCGTCGCGACGGGCGGCATCTGCGCGCTCGTCATGAACTGGTTCTTGCCTGAGAAGAAGTAATCAAAACAACACGGCGGCCCGCAGCGCGGGCCGCTTATTTCCCCACTTTCCCCATCGCCATGCCCGCCGCATGCGGCCGCGCGTCTCGTCCCTTAATTCCGGGAACAAAATTTGTTACCTGAAAACGACCGTGGCACTATTTAATTGTTTTGACGGATTAAGCAATCCCGGCGAATATTCGCGTCACCCGCCAGTTAGCAGTTCCCGAAAACATCGCTAGTGGAAACAAAAAACGTCTTATAGGCCGGGCGCCTCACGCTGCTTCACCACTGTTTTTAACGATTCAAGGGGAAGACATGACGCCTTTGTCACAGAGTCTGCGTACCAAGCAGTCAACAAACGTATCCAACGCGACGCCCGTCTTCTGGAAGTCGGCGCCGCTCGTCGCCGAACCGGAAGAGCCGAAACCGCCGACGCCGGATCTGCGTGACTTCTTCGCCGCCGCGGCCCTGCAGGGCCTGCTGTCGCGCGACGCCGGCCGCAACGTGTCGACGATCGCCGACTACGAATCGAAACGGGCGGTTTGTGCGTACCGGCTGGCAGACGAGATGCTGAAAGCGCGATAAAGAAAAGCCGGTTTTCGCACGGCGGATGCGCAATCGCCGACTCGGGGGACGGGAATGGAAATTGCGCAATCCGCACGGTGAAACGACACCCCAATCGCCCGGTTTTTAATATGACGATTGGGGTGTTTTCATTGATGAACGATTATATGAACCGGTGATAACGAGAATATTCGGTTATTCGATTTTGCTTATTCCCGGTATCCGCAAACGATTCAAATGGCGCCGCGTTTCGCCGCGCCGTATCGGCAGCCGATAATCGGCGCGGTTTTGCATCGCGCCGTTCCTCCGAACCAAGACTTTCCTTTCGCGAATGCGCCGCTCGGCTGCCGCACGCGTCGTGGTCCGTCGCCACGGCGAACCGGCCGGCCGGTTACTGCGCACCCAGCAGCCCGCGCTGCGCGAGGTTGCGATAGAGCGCGCGCACGCCGAACGTCCACGGCGCGACCTCCGTGCATCGCTTCACCGTATTGACGAGCGCACCGAGCTGCGGCGCCGAGATCGTTACCACGTCGCCGACGTGGTGCGTGAAGCCGCCGCCCGGCGTGTCGCGATCCGCGATCGGCGAGAACATCGTGCCGAGAAACAGCATGAAGCCGTCCGGATACTGATGATGCGCGCCATACGTTTGCGCGACGAGATCGGTCGGATCGCGGCTGATCTCGCGCATGTGACTGATGCCGTCGAGCACGAAGCCGTCGTCCGCGCCTTCGACGCGCAGCGACACGCTCGCGCTGCGCACCGAATCGAGCGTAAAGCGCGCATCGAACACGCGCACGAACGGCCCGATCGCGCACGACGCGTTGTTGTCCTTGCACTTGCCGAGCAGCAGCGCCGAGCGCCCCTCGATGTCGCGCAGATTCACGTCGTTGCCGAGCGTCGCGCCGACGATCTCGCCGCGCGCGTTGACCGCGAGCACGATCTCGGGCTCCGGGTTGTTCCAGACCGATGCCGGCAGCAATCCGACGTCCGCGCCGAAACCGACCGCCGACATCGGCTGCGATTTCGAGAACACCTCGGCGTCGGGGCCGATGCCGACTTCCAGATACTGGGACCACGCGCCGCGCCGCTGCAGTTCGTCCTTCAGCCGCATCGCGGCATCGGAGCCCGGGCGGATCTTCGACAGATCCGCGCCGATCACGCTGCTGATCGTGTCGCGTACCGCGCGCGCCTTCGCCGGATCGCCGCCCGCCTGCTCCTCGATCACGCGCTCGACGAGGCTCACCGCGAACGTCACGCCGCATGCCTTGATCGCCTGCACGTCGCAGGGCGCGAGCAGCGTCGGGCCCGCGCCGCTGCCGTCGCGCGTCGCGGCGAGCAGCGCGTCGGCGCGACCGAGCGATTCGCCGGCCGCATGGCGCACGACGTCGAGCAGATCCGCGCGGTCGAACAGATCGGCCGTCGTCGGCACCGTGCGCGTGATGTCGTACACCTCGCCGCGCCTCACGACGACGACGCTCGGCCCCGCGTGCGCGCCATCGCGGCGCCACACGCGTCCGACGAGCAGCGCGTCGTCGAGATCGGTCGGCAGACAAGCGGAAACAGGAAGCGTATTCATGGCGGTATTCCGTCGGTTAGCGGATCAATGGGAATGACGCGGCTCGCCGCGCTCGGCGATCACCTTCAGATACAAGGTCGCGGGCTCGAGGCAGCCGCCGGTCGACAGTTGCCCGACGAACTGCCGATACAGTTCCTGCCAAGGCGTTTGCGACGGCGGCACCTGGAATTCGGCGGATTCGCGGCGGCGCGCCAGCTCGTCGTCCGGCACCAGCACGTCGACGCGCCGCGCGTTCAGATCGACGCGAATCCGGTCGTTCGTGCGCAGCAGCGCGAGGCCGCCGCCCGCCGCCGCTTCCGGCGACATGTTGAGGATCGACGGGCTCGCCGACGTGCCGCTCTGGCGGCCGTCGCCCATGCAGGGCAGCGATTCGACACCGCGCTTGACGAGCTCCGCCGGCGGCGCCATGTTGACGACCTCCGCACTGCCCGGATAGCCGACCGTCCCGCAGCCGCGGATCACGAGGATGCATCGCTCGTCGATCGCGAGCGCCGGATCGTTGATCCGCGCACGATAGTCCTCGGGGCCGTCGAACACGATCGCACGCGCCTCGAAGACGTTTTCCGCGCCCGGTTCGCTCAGATACGTGCGGCGAAACGCGTCGCCGACGACGGACATCTTCATGATCGCGCTGTCGAAGAAGTTGCCCGACAGCACGATGAAGCCCGCGCCGTGCTTCAGCGGCGCATCGTGCGGCCGGATCACGTCGCCGTCCGCGGCCGGTGCCGCCGCCACGATGTCGGCGATCGTGCGGCCCGACACGGTCATGCAGCCGCGATGAATCAGTCCGGCGGCGTCGAGCTGCCGCAGGATCGCGGGCACGCCGCCCGCGCGATGGAAGCTCTCGCCCAGATATTCGCCGGCCGGCATGCAGTTGGCGAGCAGCGGCACCTGTTCGCCGACGCGCTGCCAGTCGGCGAGGCTCAGCTCGACGCCCATGTGCCGTGCAATCGCAATCAGGTGCGGCGGACAGTTCGTCGACGCCCCGAGCGCCGACGCGACGACGATCGCATTCTCGAACGCGTCGCGCGTCATGATCTGCGACGGGCGCACGTCGTCGCGAACCAGATCGACGATGCGCTTGCCGGTCGCATACGCCATCTGCCCGCGCTCGCGATACGCGGCCGGTATGCTCGCGCAGCCGGGCAGCGACATGCCGAGCGCCTCGGCCAGACAGTTCATCGAGAGCGCGGTGCCCATCGTGTTGCAGTGTCCGATCGATGGCGACGATGCGGTCGTCAGGCGCATGAACCCTTCGTAGTCGATTTCGCCGGCCGCGAGCAGATTGCGTGCATGCCAGATCACGGTGCCCGAGCCGACGCGCTTGCCTTCGTGCCAGCCGTCGAGCATCGGGCCGCCGGACAGCACGATCGCCGGCAGATCGACTGTCGCGGCCGCCATCAGGCAGGCGGGCGTCGTCTTGTCGCAACCGGTGGTCAGCACGACGCCGTCGAGCGGAAAGCCGTGCAGGATTTCGACGAGGCCGAGATAGGCGAGATTGCGGTCGAGCGCGGCGGTCGGACGCCGGCTTTGCTCGGCGAGCGGATGCACCGGGAATTCCATCGGAATGCCGCCGGCGTCGCGAATGCCGGCCTTCACGCGCTCGGCGAGCGCGATGTGATGACGGTTGCACGGCGCGAGGTCGCTGCCCGTCTGCGCGATGCCGATGATCGGCCGGCCCGATTGCAGCTCTTCGCGCGTGAGACCGTAGTTCATGAATCGCTCGACATAGAGCGCCGTCATGTCGGCATGCGACGGATCGTCGAACCACTCCTGGCTGCGCAGCCTGCGCGGGGATTGCGTCATGTCTCCTTCTCCTGCTTTTCTGCTCCGGACGCGCCGGACTCCGTACCGGCCGCTTCGTCGCCGCACGCGCCGAATAGTTACCGGTAACATCAGCGCCGATACTAGCACGCGCCGGCGCGTCGCACCAGGCATCGACGATAGGAAAGCAGGCGCCGCCGCGCGACGCGATCGTCGCGCCGCGCTACGCGCTGTCGCGCTCGACGATGCGGTACTCGATCCGCACCTTCTTCGCGACGCGCGCCGATTCCGCGGCGTCGGCGTCGGCCGCGTCGAGCGCCGCGAGCAGCATCTCGCCGGTACGGCGCCCGATGCCGAGTGCGTCGACGGACATCGTCGTGATCGTCGGATGGCAGCACGACGCGACCTCGAAATTGCCGAAGCCGGCGATCGCGATGTCGTCCGGCACCGCGATCCCGCGCCGATGACACTCCATGATCGCGCCGAATGCCGACATGTCGCTGACGCACATCACCGCCTGCGTGTCCGGCCATTGCGCGAGCAGTGCGGCCATCGCGGGGCCGCCGTGACTCATCGTCACGGGCGCATCGCCGAGCCGCACGACGCGCGGAGCGAGGCCGAGCGCCTTCATCTCCTGCAGATAGCCGCGCAGCCGCTCAAGGCCGCGCCGGTCGAGATCGCCGGCGCCCGCGAGAAAGCCGATACGCCGATGCCCTTTGCCCGCGAGGTAGCGCACCATTTCGCGCGCGGCCTTCGCGTTCGAGAAGCCGACGACGCGATCGACCGGATCGGCCGGCCAGTCCCACATCTCGACGATCGGTACGTCCGTGCGCTCAAGCAGTTGCCGCGTCGCGTCGGTATGCTGCGCGCCCGTCAGCGCGATCGCACGCGGCTGATAGCGCAGCAGCTGGCGCACCAGACGTTCCTCGCGCTCGAGCGAATAATCGGTGTCGCCGATGAGCAGCTGCAGGCCGTGCGGTTCGAGCGCCTCGGTCAGGCCCTGCACCGTATCCGAGAAGTTCGAACTCGACAGCGACGGCACCAGCACCGCGACGAACTCCGAACGCCCGGACGACAGCGCGCCGGCCGCCGCATCGGCCACGTAGCCGAGCTGCTCGATCGCGCGCTGCACGCGCTCGCGCGTTGCCGCCGACACGCTGCGATCGGCAAGCACGCGCGAGACGGTCATCTTCGACACGCCGGCCAGGCGCGCGACGTCGGACATGCGGGGCGGTGTGGTCTTGGTAGCGGCGGCGGATTTGGCCATCGACGATCGGAGCGGGGTTGAAACGACCGTATGATAGCCGCAAGCGGTGGCCCGCCGGCATCGCGGGCGGGTGTCGCCGCAGCGTCGCCCCCTCCTCTCACCCTCGCGCTGCGCAGCCTTGGCGGCCGCTTCGCACATCGATATTCATGTCGCGTATCCAAGGCATGCGCGGGTAATCCCGAATCCCGATCGCCACGCAAACCGCACCGATCCGGCTTGCCGCGGCCGACCGCGCGTGCTACTTTAGTTACCGGTAACATTTCAGCCGGGCAGCCAACGTGCGCAACGCTCCGGCACACAAGTACAAATCCGGAGACACGTCATGCCCATACTCACCGAGACCGCGGCATCGGCCGCGCCTGTCGACGAAACCGAAGAGCGCGTCTATCGCAAGGTGCTGCGCCGCGTGCTGCCGCTCTTGCTGCTCTGCTACGTGGTCGCGTACCTCGACCGCGTCAACGTCGGTTTCGCGAAGCTGCAGATGCTCGATTCGCTCGGCCTCAGCGATACCATCTACGCCGTCGGCGCCAGCATCTTCTTCTGGGGATACTTTCTGTTCGAAATCCCGAGCAATCTGTTGCTGCATCGCTACGGCGCGCGGTTCTGGATCGCGCGGATCATGATCACGTGGG
>NZ_KV786629.1:0-53958 GCF_001806955.1 Burkholderia sp. HMSC10F09 | reverse complement strand
CTGGATCGCGCGGATCATGATCACGTGGGGCATCGTCTCGTCGTCGCTCGCGTTCATCGCGCCGCTCGCGCGGTTCTTTCACGTCGAAGCGTCGACGATGTTCTACATCCTGCGGTTCCTGCTCGGTGCATGCGAGGCCGGTTTCTTTCCGGGCGTGATCCTTTACATGAACTACTGGTTCCCTGCGCGCCGCCAGAGCACCGCGATGTCCGGCTTCCTGATCGCGATTCCGGTGAGCCTCACGCTCGGCGGCATCGTCTCCGGCTGGCTGATGGAAAACACGCACGGGCTGCTCGGCCTCGGCGGCTGGCAGTGGATGCTGCTGCTCGAAGGCATTCCGTCGATTCTCGTCGCGTTCGTCGTGCTCGCGTTCATGGGCGACGGCATCGCGTCCGCCAAGTGGCTGTCCGCGAGCGAAAAGGCGCTGCTGCAGCGCAATCTCGAACAGGAAAGCACGCGCAAGACGCACAGCATCGGCGCGGCGTTTCGCAATCCGCACGTCTGGCTGCTCACGTTCATTCTGCTCACGTTCAACACGGGCTTTTACGGGCTCGCGTTCTGGTTGCCGTCGATCATTCGCGCGTCGGGCGTGCAAAGCCCGCTGAGCATCGGGCTGCTGACCGCGATTCCGTATCTGAGCGCCGTCGTCGCGATGCTGTGGAATGCCGCGCATTCGCGCCGTACCGGCGAGCGGCGGCTGCATGCGGCGATTCCGGCCGGCATCGGCGGCGTCGGACTGATGCTCAGCGCGTTCTTCGCGAGCAACGTGCCGCTGTCGATCCTGTTCCTGACGATCTCGACCTGCGCGATCCTCGGCCTGATGCCGATCTACTGGACGTTCCCCGGCCAGATTCTCGCCGGCACGGCCGCCGCGGCCGGCATCGCGCTGATCAACTCGATCGGCAACCTGTCCGGTTTCACCGGCTCGATGATTACGAGCGTCGCGAAAAACCTGACCGGCAACATCAACAACGGCACGTATGCGCTCGGCGCGTGCCTACTCGTCAGCTGCGTGCTGATTCTCGCGATTCCGAAACGGCTGCTCGACAACCGCGTCGACGAGCGGGAGTGAGGTCGGCGGGTCGGCATTCGGCGGTGCGGCGAACGCGTGTCGAACGGTTCGCGGACGCGCACCTGCCGGGGAAATATGCGCGCTTGCCGGAACGCGGCGCGCATTCGCGTTTGCGTCCGATCGGCTAACGCAACGCCGAAAGCTGCACGCTCCCTTCTTCTTTGATCGCCGGTGCGTCGTCGTCGACGCGGCGCACCGCGCGGCCGATGCGTCATCGATCGGCTTCGATGCCGGTTGTCGCGTTCGCGAATCGTCTGCTTCAACTGCCGCCGCTCGCTAATACGGCGGCTCGCTCACCGGCCGACCTCGAATCCGACACGACCGCAATCGCTTCGACTTCGATCAGCGCATCCGGCGAAAACAGCGCGGACACCTCGACGAGGCTCTCCGCCGGATACGGCGCGGTAAACCATTTCCGCCGAACATCGACCATCTTGTCGAGATACGACATCGACGACAGGAATACGGTCGTCTTCACGACGCGATCCATGCCGGAGCCGGCCGCCTGCAGCACGCGTGCGAGATTGCCGAACGCGCGCTCGGCCTGACGGTCGAAGTCGCCCGGCCCGTCGATCTCGCCATCCTCGCCGATCGCCGGCTGGCCGGAAACGAATACGAAGTCGCCGACACGGATTGCCTGTGATAATAGGAACGGCGCATAAGGGTCCGGATTCGTGTGGACTTGCTCGATTTTCATGCGGATCTCCCGATTCGGTTCATCGTGGGGACGGCAGTATCGGTCGAGCGCCCGCGCACAACAAATGGTCAATTCTCACCCGACAGATGAGCCGTTCTAATCCATGCGCAAACTCCCTCCCCTGAGCGCGCTGCGCGCGTTCGAAGCCGCGGCGCGGCGCGGCGGCTTCAAGGCCGCGGCCGAGGAGCTCAACGTCACGCCGACCGCGATCAGCCACCAGATCCGCCAGCTCGAGGACTGGCTCGGCGTGAAGCTGTTCGAGCGCCGCACGCGCAGCGTGCGATTGACCGAAGGCGGCACCGCGCTGTTTCCGGCGCTGCGCGACGGGTTCGACAGCTTCGAGCGCGCGATCGAAACGACGCGAAACCTCGACGGCGGCAAGGTGGCGACACTGACCTCGACCGTCGCGTTCACGGCCAAATGTCTCGCCGCGCGCGCGGGCGGTTTCCGCGCCGCGTATCCGGACTGGACGCTGCGGCTCGATGCGACCAACGCGATCGTCGATCTCGACCGGTCCGCCGACGCGTCAATCCGGTACGGTCCCGGCTACTATGCGGGGCTCGTGTCGGAGCTGCTGTTCAAGGATCATTTCGCGCCGGTGTGCCGCCCGCATCTGGCGATCGCGACCGCGCAGGACTTGCAGCGCGCGACGTTGATTCACTTCGACTGGGGTGCGCCCGTTCGCGACGATCCGCGCGCGATCACGTGGGCGCACTGGCTCGACGCGGCGAGGATGTCGGCCATCGATCCGAACGCGGGGCTGCGGTTCAACGACGAGATTCATGCGATGCAGGCGACGCTCGCCGGACAGGGCGTCGGCCTGATCAGCCTGACGCTCGTGGCCGACGAACTCGCCAACGGTACGCTCGTACAGCCGTTCGATCTCGCGCTGGAGAGTTTTCAGTACGACCTCGTCTACAGCCCGCGGTCCGCGAGCCGACACGCGACCGGGATATTGAAAAGCTGGGTGCGCGGGGAATTTGCGGACGCGCATGCGCGGGTGTCGGGTTGCGGCGTGCCGTGCGAGGCCGAGGAGGATTGACGCGGCGCATCGGCGCGCTGCAATGCCCCGATCGGCGGACGTCGAAAGCTGCCCCGCTCATCGTTTGCCAACGGCAGCCGGGCCTGGCGCCGCGTCGCCGCGCGGACCGCCCCGGAAGGCCCCGATGCAAGAGCCTGCGCAGTCAGTGGCAATCGCACACCCAGCGCGAATTCAGCATGACGCTGCACATATTCACCCTGACGAACCGAGGATCCTTGTGTGCAAGAAAGTCGTCGTTGAAGGTGCCGAACGTCGTTTCCGGACGGTGCTTCATCCCGTCGTAGAACGCGTCGATCATCTTGTTCGCAAAATCGGCTTCGCGCGGATACGCGGCGACCACCGCCGCGCGCTGCTCGTCGGTGAACTGCTCGAAGCCGCGTCCGGCCACGTCCATACCCGCGCCGGCCTGCACGAGCGCAATTTCGCCGTGCATGTGCTCCGGAATGCCCGGCGTCGTGTGCAGCGCAACAGCGGTCCACACCTTCTCGATGTCCGCGTCCGAGATGCGATGGCTCCGAAGGAAATCGCGCGCCGCATTGGCGCCGTCCACTTCGAAGCGAAGCCGGCTGTCGCGATAGGCGGACGTCAGCCCGATGTCGTGGAACATTGACGCAACATAGAGCAGTTCGGGATCGAACACGATGTTCCGGCGTTGTCCGAGCAGTGCGCCCCACAGGTATACGCGCGCCGAGTGGTTGAACAGCAATTCGCCCTCGGTGTCGCGGATGAGTTGCGTGACCTCGCGCGCCAGCTGGCTGTCGGGGATCACGGCGTCGATCGATCCATTCGTCTGCACGGTATCTTCCTTCGTCTGTTCGCTCGATTGGATGCGGCCCGCTCGAGCAGGCCGCCGAAGCCGACGGCCGAAGGCGGTCGCCGGATTCGGGCTGCGGCCGATTGGCCGCGTCGATACGACAAAGTACGCTTCCGTCCGGGCAGCAAACAGTCCCAAGATCGAAAAATCGAAATGCACCATCGACCCATGACGACGCTCTCCATTGGCCTCGACCGCTCCGGACGCACGTCGCTGTCCGCCCAGATCTACGGCTCGATCCGCGATGCGATCGAGTCCGGCAAGCTCGCTTCGGGCGCACGGCTGCCATCGTGGTCCGATCTGGCCGCGCAGCTCGGCGTGTCGCGCGGCACCGTCCGCGCCGCTTACGAGCGCCTGATCGACGAGCAGTTCGCGATCGGGCTCGGCGCCGCGGGCACGCGCGTCGCCGAGCGTCCCGCGGTGCCGGTCGCGGGCGGCTGGTCGCCGGAGGCGCCGCCCCTTCCCGACCTGTTCGCCGGATTCGGCAACGCACCGCTGCCGTTTCAGATGGGCGTGCCGTCGCAGGCGGCGTTTCCGTTCAAGCTTTGGTCGCGCGTGCAGGCGCGCGCGGCGCGGCGCGCATCGGCGGCGCCGGTCGGCTACCCCGACCCGCGCGGCGATCCGGACCTGCGCAGGGAAATCGCCGCCTATCTCGCCGTCGCGCGCGGTCTTCGCTGCAGTCCGTCGCAGGTATTCATCACGGCGGGGTTCTCGGGCGCGCTGGGCCTCGCGATCCGCGGGCTCGGACTGGAAGGCCGACACGCGTGGATCGAAGACCCCGGCTTTCCGCTCACGCGGACGGCGCTCGGTCTGGCCGGCATGACGGTCACCGCGGTGCCGGTGGACGCGGACGGACTCGATGTAGACGCCGGAATCCGGGATACGAACGACGCGGCGCTGGCCGTCGTCACGCCCGGCCAGCAGGCCCCGCTCGGCGTGACGATGTCGCTGGCGCGGCGGATTGCGCTGCTTGCATGGGCACGACAAAACGACGCGTGGATCGTCGAAGACGACTATCTGAGCGAGCTTCAGTTGACCGGGCGTGCGGCGCCCGCGCTTGCGTCGCTCGATCAGGACGGGCGCGTGCTGCATATCGGCAGCTTCAGCAAGACGCTGAGCCCCGCGCTGCGTCTCGGCTTTCTCGTCGTGCCGCCGGACATCGCGCGGCGCTTCGGCGACGTTGCAGCGTGCCTCGCACCCGCGCCGGCCGCATGCGCGCAGCACGCAGTGACGGAGTTCATCCAGGACGGACACTATCTTCGGCATTTGCGCCGAATGAAGCGGCTGTACGCAGCGCATCGCGAGGCGCTGCTACGCTGTCTGAACGAGCAGCGTTCGACTGCGATCGCGGTTCAGGCGACGGCCGGCATGGCCGTGGTGACGGCGCTGCCGGCCGACGTGTCGGACGTCGATATCGCGATGCGTGCCCGCGCATGCGGGCTGTCCCCGGTCCCGCTGTCGCCGTGGTACATGGGCGCTGCGCGGCAGCAGGGCCTGCTGCTCGGCGTGACGAACCTGAACCACAGCACGCTTGCCGACGATTGTCGCCGCCTGCTCGCGCTGGTTCGCGAGCATCGCTGACGCACCGGCCACGACTGCACTCCGACGGCCGCTTGGTACAAAGAAAATGTTCATTCCTGGTGCTTTTTCGTGTTCCTTTCGCACACGACAATGGGGAACCTCAACGAGCCAGACAACCATGAACATTCGGAACATTCAGTCGATTGCAACTGCCGCATGCGCAGGCATCGCGTTCGGCATCGCGGTGCCTGCCGCGGCGCACGGCACCGGTGAAACCGTCACGCCGAACTTCCGGCACGCGATTCCCAACCTTCCCGGCAAGACCTTGACGGCCGTCGTCGTGGACTACGCGCCGGGCGCAGCATCGCCGGCGCACCGGCATGCGGGCTCCGCTTTCATCTATGCGTACGTGTTGTCCGGCGACATCGAATCGCAGGTCGACGACGGCCCGACACGCGTCTATCACACCGGCGAAAGCTTCTTCGAAGCACCGGGCGCGGTGCATCGCGTCAGCCGCAATGCGAGCACATCGCGGCCGGCCCGGTTGCTCGCGGTATTCGTCGCCGACAGCGACGACACGGTCCTGACCACCCCGGTCAAGTAAATCCCCTTCTTTCAGGAGTTACCTCATGAGCAAGCGTCTCGATTACAACCAGATTGCGCCCGCGGGAGTGAAAGCGCTCGGCGGCGTCTACGGTTATGTGATGCAGAGCGGGCTGTCGCCAGTGCTCGTCGATCTCGTCTATCTGCGCGTGTCGCAGATCAACAACTGCGCGTACTGCCTCGACATGCATACGCGCGACCTGCTGAAGAAGGGCGTGAAGATCGAAAAGCTCGCGCTCGTGCAGGCGTGGCGAGAGGCCGGCAATCTGTTCGACGAGCGTGAGCGTGCGGCACTCGCGTGGGCGGAGTCCGTCACGCTGGTCGCGACGACCGGCGTACCGGACGACGCATTCGAAGCGGCACGTGCGGTATTCAGCGAGCGCGAGCTCGTCGATCTCACGATCGCAGCGAGCCTGATGAACACGTACAACCGGATGGCGATCAGCTTCCGCAACACGCCGCAGGCCGTGCTGGAGCAGTGACGCGCGGGCACCGCGGGTCGGCATCGCGCGGCGAGGATCGACCTCGCGATCCTCGCGCGCGATGCGCAGCACTTCCTGCATGCGGCCGCTGCGGACAATGCACGGCATGCACGACGCTTCTGCAAGACTTTCGCTTCATCAACCGGCTTCGACATGGCATCTTCGGATCGCTGAAGCACGCCCGACGCGCGCATGAGCAGCGGCGACGTGCACGGCGATCGAACCAAGGAGAAAGCGAATGTCCGAAGCATCCACTGCACACCCGCGAGATCAGCTGATCGCGCGTTGCCTGCCGTTTCTCGAAGAAGTCAAAGACATGACCGCGGGCACCGAGGCGGAGCAATGGCTCAACGCCAGGTACGGCGTCGAAAGCGCGTTGTACAAGGATCTTGCACGCCTGATTACGCTCGGCGTCGAACAAGGCTGGGCAGCCGACGTCGAAATCGCCGGCCCGAAGTATCGCCGCGCGCGACTCATGCCGCCCGTCGCCGAAACGTTCTATTTCAGCATCACGGCCGTGCTGATGGACAGTACCGGCAATACGCAACGCAACCCGGAGCACGCATTTCGCGGCGATTATCACGCGCATCCGTATGGCGAGTTCAATCTCGTCGTGCCGCTCGACGACGGCGCGGCGCTCGCGGGCCCGAATGGATGGTGTTACGGCGGCTGGACCGCGCCCGCGCCCGGCAGCCATCACTTTCCGGAGGCCAAAGGCGGTGCGGTGATCGCGCTGTTCTTCTTGCCCGCCGGACGAATCGCGTACGACGTCAAGCCGCCCGCGCACTGAATCGTCGATCGATGCAGGCGTCGCGTGACGCTCGCATCGATCGACCGAAGTCGGCCGATGTGCGCCGACGGTCGCGCACTCGCGCGCTCGTCGGCCCGCGCATTGCCCGTCATCGGATCCAATCGAAAAGCCCGAACAGGGTCGCGAACGACCATGTTCGAGCGCGTGGGGTCTTCAACCCGTCGATGGCCGGGCCGCTTCAGAACCCGTGAAACGATGCGAACGCTTCAACGGGCAGCTTCGGCATCTGCGGACGCTTCTTCGCCCACTCCGGATCGCCATAGCCCATTGCCATCGTGCACACTACCAGCTCCTCGGGCGCGAGCGTCAGCTGCTCGCGAATCACCGCGTGATAGCGCGCCAGGAATTCCTGCGTGCACGTGTCCAGCCCGCGTGCTTTGGCCGCGAGCATCACGTTCTGGATGAACATCCCCAGGTCCAGCCAGCTTCCTTTCTCGAGACGACGATCGATCGTGAAGATCAGTGCGACGGGCGCGTCGAAGAACCGGCAGTTGCGCGCCGTATTCGCCGCGCGCGCGGCGGTGTCCTGCGGGCCGATGCCGAGCGAACCGAAGAACACGGCGCCGAACTCGCGTCGACGCGATGCAAACGGTTCGGGCAGCGGCTCCGGCAGGTAACGATACTCGGACGCGTGATCGTCCGGCGAAGTCGCGTGCGCGGTACCGAGCGCATCGACCAGCCGCTCCTTCGCGGGTCCGGCGGCGACGTGAACGCGCCACGGCTGCACGTTCGCGCCGGTCGCCGCGTAGCGCGCGGCGTTGAGAATGCCCTTCACGACGGCCGGATCGACTTCGCGATTCAGATAGAACCGGTTCGCAAACCGGCTCATCATGATCCGTTCGAGTTCGGTCAGTTCGTGTGCGGTTTCAATATCGTCGGTGAACATGGAGCCGCCCTTCGTTGAATGCGTTGTCGCAGGCTACATGAGCGATCCACGTCGAAGAAGTGCATTTTTCTTAACGGCGAAATGCATCGCATGCAGTTCACAGTGCCGGTTGCCGGCCGTCCCATGCGGCGTTCGCGGCCGCTACGTCGTGCGCCGCGTCCGCAAGCCTGTCTCGCAGCCACGCATGGCCCTGATCGTCGGCGTGCCGCTCGTGCCAGATCATCTGCAGCGCACGCGTGGTCGGCTCCCACGGCAGCTCCGCCGCGTGCACGAGGCCCGACAGCGCGAAGAACCGCGCAAGCGATGCCGGCACGATCGCCGCCGTCTGCGTGCCGGCGAGCAGGCTCGGGATCGCGAGGAAGTGAGGCTGCACGATCCTGAACGCCGGCCATTTGCCGATCGATTCGAACGCGGCGACCAGCGCAGCGCGGTCGAACATCTCGGTCCGGCGCGTCAGCCCCCGTTCGGACAGAAAGCCGTCGTCGGAACCGCCGGTCGACACCACCATCAGCGGCAGAGCAGCGAAGTCCCTCAGCCCGATTTCCCGTCCGGCGAGCGGGTGATCGGCGGCGATCACCATCATGTCGCGCTCTTCCAGCAGCACGCGTTGCTGAATACGCGGCGGCACGTTGGAAAACGATCCGAGCGCGATCTCGACCCGGCCGACGTCGATCTGCGTGGTCAGGTCGATCCGGCTCGCGGGCAGCACCGTGACGTTCGCGTGCGGCGCGTCGGTCGCCAGCGCACGAAAGAACGGTGGCAGCAGCACCGCGGTCATGTAGTCGGTCGCCGCGATGCAGAATTGCCGCTGCGTGCTGCCGGGATCGAACTGCTTCGGCCCGATGGCACGCTCGACGATCACGAGCGCATCGCGCACGAGCGGCGCCATCTCGAGCGCGCGCGCCGTCGGCTCCATGCCGGTGGCCGTCCGCACGAACAGGTCGTCGTTGAGAAATGCACGAAGCCGTGACAGCGCGTGGCTGACGGCCGACGGACTCAGATGGATCGCCTCGCTGGCGCGCAGCACGTTGCGCTCGCGCAGGATCGCATCGAACACACGAAGCAAGTTCAGATCGAGATTACTCATTGCTTTACCCCGCTTTGGCGTCAGCGGCCGGTTCGGTGAGCGCTGAACGATTCGTTTTGACCGGATGAAATCCGGGCGGCGGCCGTGCGACGTCCGCGTTCATATCGCACATGGGATCGTTGCAAAGATAGCGGAATGCCGGGAAGTACGAACGGGACCGGGCATCCGGCATCGCGCGCGTCGCCTGCCGGCCCAAGCCTTTCCCCAATCACGGCCGGGCGCCCGCCGCATCGACCATCCGCATCATCGTCCGCGCATTGCGCTGCGCGACATCGCGGTAGCAGTTATTGAACAACACGTGCGTCTGCGCAGCGCGCCCGGCAATTGCCGTGATCGGCCCCGCCAGATCTCGCAGTTCGTCGTCGCTGTACTCGTAGTTGAACCGCTCGGCCACCGTCGCCGAGCCGTTCCAGGTCGCCGCGTTGCGGCCATGCAGCCGCACGATCGCGAGCTCGCTCGACGTCGCCTCCCACACCGAGTGCACGCGCTTCGTCACGCCTTCCGGCGCATCGACGATCACGTGCACGATCCCGTGCGCGCGCTCCATCGCCAGCGTCGACTCGCGATGCTTCTCGTCGAACCAGCTCTCGTGCCGGAATTCGAATGCGGTGAGCAGCGGATGCATGCGCTCGGCGCAGTGCTCGACGTGCGCGCGCGACTTCGGCGCCGCGGTCACCCAGTGCGGAAACTGAAACAGCACGGCGCCGAGCTTGCCTGCGTCGTGCAACGGCCGCAGCGCCTCGAAGAAGCGCGACCACAATTCCTCGACGATCGACGCCGGCACGTCCTTGTAGTAGAGGTTCTTTTTGCCGGTGCTCGGCAGCTCGATCTGCAGATCCTTCGGAAAGAATCTCGGCTCCGTCTGATGGCCGGTGAAGAGCCGGAACGCCTTCATGTCGAACACGAAGCCCGGCGGCGTCCGCTCGACCCAGAGCGCACTGTTCGTCGCGCTCGGCATCGCGTAGTACGACGAATCCACCTCGACCACCGGAAACACGCTCGCGTAATACCGCAGCCGCGCCTCCGCGCTCTTGAAGCCGGGCGGGTAAAAAGCGCCGCATTCGATCAGCGTCTTGTCGGCCCAGGAAGCCGTCCCTACGAGTATCGACATACGCGTCTCCGGTTAAGCGACGGTGCGCGGGCGCTCTGCGCGCTTCGTTCCGCGTTCGCTGCCCGCGGCAAGGGTTGCCGCGCAAGCGTACGCAAACCGCCGCGAACAGACAATTCGCGCTGTCCCGCAATCGCGCCGCCGCAAAAATTGCGCCAGCGCGACCGCTGCATAGCCGGCGTGGTGGCGCGCGCTCCTGCGTGCGGCACGCGCCTTGCGACAGCCTTCCCGCCTTCACGGACGGGGATGCAGATGACGCTGGATACACGGCTGCGCGACCTGCGCAGGACGATGCGCGAGCGATTCGGGATTGGCCGCCTGCGCGGCGGACAGGAGGCCATCATCCGCAGCGTGCTTGCACGGCGCGATACGCTGGCCACGATGCCTTCCGGCGCCGGCAAGTCGCTCTGCTATCAGTTGCCGGCCCTGCATCTGAACGGCGTGACGCTCGTCGTTTCGCCGCTGATCTCGCTGATGAAGGATCAGGCCGACAAGCTGCATGCGCTCGGCATCGACTGCTTGCTGCTGAACAGCACCCTCAAGCGCAAGGACGAACAATCGGCGTTGCAGGCGTTGCGCGACGGCCGCACGCGAATCGTCTTCGTGACGCCGGAACGACTCGCGCAGCCCGCGTTCGTCGACGTGCTCGCGGGCGGCACGCGCGTGCCGGTCGAACTCGTCGTCGTCGACGAAGCGCACTGCGTGTCGAAGTGGGGCCATGATTTCCGGCCGGCCTTTCTCGACATCGCGCATGCCGTCGACACGATCGGCGGCCCCCCGGTCCTCGCGCTCACGGCCACCGCGACGCCCGAGGTCGTCGACGACATCGTGCACGCACTGCGGCTGCGCGACCCCACGATCGTGCGTACCGGGACGTACCGGCCTAACCTGCACTACCGCGTCGTACACACCGGCGGCGGGCACGGACGCCGCGAAGCCGCGCGCGCGCTCGAACTCAAGCAGCAGCGCCTGCTCGATCTGATCGGCGAACTGCAGGGCGCGGGCATCGTCTATGTCGCGACCGTGCGCGACGTGCAACGCGTATGGGCGTGGCTGGCGGCGAGCGGCGAAAGCGTCGCGCGCTACCACGGGCGAATGCCGGCCAGGCAACGCCGTGACGAGCAAGACCGCTTCATGAACGGCGACGCGCGCCTGATCGTCGCGACGAACGCGTTCGGCATGGGCATCGACAAGCCGGACGTCCGCTTCGTCATTCACTACCAGATCCCCGGCAATCTGGACGCGTACTACCAGGAAACCGGGCGCGCCGGGCGCGACGGCGAAGCCGCCGATTGCGTGCTGCTGTTCGACCTCAACGATCGCCGCATCCAGCAGTTCTTCCTCGCCGGGAAGTATCCCGATGCCGCACTGGTATCGCAGGTGTTCGATGCAATCGCGGCAGCGACCGGCGACGCGCAGCAGGAGGCCGCATCGCCCTCGGCTGGATCGGCACGTACGTCGCTGTCGGGGAAAGCGCTCGCGGAAAAGCTGACGGACGTTCCGTCCGGCAAGCTCGATGTCGCGCTCGCGATGCTGATCGACGCGCGCATCGTTCAGCGCGACCGCCAGCATCGCTACCGGTTGCGCAAGGGCGCGGCGCCGACGCAACTGCGCGACACGATTCCGGCGGCCGCAGAGCAATTCCAGCAGATGCGCGAACGCGATCGCAAGGCATTGCAGCAGATGATCGATTACGCGCAAAGCGGACGCTGCCGCTGGCGACTGATGCTCGAGTATTACGAGGAAGACACGAAGATCGAACGCTGCGGCACTTGCGACAACTGCGTGCATCCGCCGCATGTCGAGCCGCTACCCGAAGTGCATTCGCCGGCCGCGATTGCGCGCCGCCGTGCCGAGCGCGTGGCCGAGCAGACGCGCGGATGGTCCCGTGGAGAGAAAGCGCGCGTCGCGCGATTCGGTGTGGGCGAGGTCGTCATGGCGACCGACGAGCAGGTCGCGATCCTGTTTCCCGATGGCAACGTGCGCACGTTCGTCGCGGATCGCGTGCGACACGTGCGCGATGCCGAGCCGCGCAATCGCAACGTGGGAAGCACATCGGCACGTGAGGACACATAGCGCGCCGGCCGGCGGCACGGCGCTTGCGGCTCGCATGCAGGCGAAGGGCGCGGTCGCGTCGTCTTCGTTGTTCGCGCCGTGCTTGCAAAACGATGGTCAAAGGAACCCCCATGCAGACATCAACCAGCACTGAAGATCATAGGCCACATGTCGCGCTCGCCCTGCAAGGCGGCGGCGCGATCGGCGCGTTTCAGGCAGGCGTGCTCGAGGCGCTCGATACCGCCGGCGTGCACATCGATGCGTGCTGCGGCGCATCGATCGGCGCAATCAACGCGGCGCTGTTCTTTGGCAACGAGCCTGCCTGCAGGATCGAGCGGCTGCGCGCGTTCTGGGATGCGATCTCGGTCCCCGACGGCTTGTCGCATGCGGTATCGGCCGGCTGGCTGCTGCCGTTCATCGACGATGCGACGATGCGGCGCGCGCTCGCGGAAGCGGAGCAAGGCTACGCGATGATGGCCGGGCTGCCGGGCTTTTTCAGCCGCCGGCTCGTGGTGCCCGTGCTGCGCGGCAACGGCAACCCGGCCAACGCGAGCGTGTTCGACATGCAGCCGCTGTTGCGCACGCTCGCGGCACTGTGCGATTTCGATCGTCTCAATGCGAGCAGTACGCGCGTGAGCGTGGTGGCTACGCATGTCGCGAGCGGCGACGCGCATTATTTCGACAATCGGGACACGCGTCTCGACGTCACGCGCATCGCTGCATCGAGCGCGCTGCCGCCGTGGTTTTCGGCCGTGAAGATCGACGACGAATGGTACTGGGACGGTTCGCTGTCCGCAGGCCTGCCGCTGAAGCGTATCGTCGAAACGGCGCCGGCGGACCGACCGACGGTCGTGCTGCGCGCGGATCTCTGGAGCGGCGAAGGCGCCGTTCCGGACAACATGACGGATGTCGAGATCCGGCAGAAAAACATTCTGCAGGCCAGCCGGGCGGCGCTGTTCGAGCAGGGATGGCGCGATGTTTCGGAACTGCAGGCGACGCTCGCCCATGCGCTGGAGCGCATCGATGCGCGCGCGATCGCCGACGATCCTCGGCTGGCGCACGCCGCATCGCGGCTGCCGCGTCACGCGCTTCGGATCGTGCCGGTCGACTACCGCAGGACGCAATGCGAGACGCACTTCAAGGACGGCCAGTTCGGCAAGGCGGCGATCGCCGAGCATTGGGAGAATGGGCGACGCGCGGCGGAGGCCGTGTTGGCGGAGGTGGGTTGACGATGGCAGGAAAGAAGGTGGACGTCGCTCGCCGTCCTGTCGGCTGGAAGCCGTCGATCGCCCGCACCGTCATTTTCCCGACTGCGCCGTACCCTTCGGATCCGGGCCATACGCCGTCGCGACCTTGCGTTGCTCCTCGAGCCTCGCTTGTGCCTGCTGAAGGCTTTCACGGCATTCCCCTGCCGGGCAATCGGCGAGCGGGTTATAGCCGACGCTTTCCAGTTCGGCGAGCTCCGCGCGAACCTGGGCGCGTGTGAGCGCAGCTGTGGATTGTGCGAATCCGATGGCCGGTACGAAGACGGCGATGGCAATGACGGCAGCTTTGATCAACGAGTTCATGGTCCTACCCTTCTAACGAAACGTCAGCCGCGCACGACCGCAGCAACATGGTTAGTATTAGACCTTAAGGGTAATTACCTAGTCCATTGACTTCGTCTGCAGATGGGTTGAGCGTCCGGTTAAGTCGTGCCGCTCCCTCCGTGCAATGTGTCGCGTTCGGCGAGCGGCCGGAAAAACCGGCTCCAGGCGATGCTCACAAGAACCGTCGCACATCCGCCGGCGACGACAGAGGCGACCGGACCCAACGCGGTCGCACTCAAGCCCGATTCGAATTCTCCCAGTTGATTGCTCGCGCCAACGAAGAGGGTGTTCACCGCAGCGACGCGTCCGCGCATGCGGTCCGGCGTTTCGAGCTGAATCAGCGTTTGCCGGACGACGACGCTGACCGTGTCGGCCGCGCCCGAGATCGCGAGCAGCGCAAGCGACAGCAAAAACGAGCGCGACAACCCGAAGGCGGCAATGCAGACGCCATACGTCGCGACCGCAACCAGCAGCTTCTTGCCGACCCCATTGCCGATCGCCCGGCGTGACAGCACGAGTCCGACAGCGAGCGCGCCCACGGCGGGCGCCGAGCGCAACAAGCCGAGGCCTTGCGGCCCCACGTGCAGAAGTTCCTTCGCATACACCGGCAGCAATGCGGTGGCGCCACCAAACAGCACGGCGAACAGATCGAGCGAGATGCCGCCCAGCAACAACGGATGGCTCCATACGAAGCGCAAGCCCGCAAGCACCGAGTCGGTCGTTACCGGTTCGCGCGGCGGCGCGACGTAGTCGTAGCGGATCAAGGCATACATCACCGCGCTCGTGCAAAAAAGCGTCGCACAAGTCAGATAAAGCGCGTTGATGCCGGTCGCGAACAGCAGGCCGCCAAGCGCAGGACCCACGATCACGCACACCTGCTGGACCACCGTGCTCAGCGCCATCGCGCGCGCGAGCAGGTTCTGCGGGACGAGCATCGGCAGCAGCGCCTGCTGCCCCGCCATCTGGAATGGCCGGATCGCGCCCAGTAAGAGAGACAGTGCCAGCAGCAGATCGCGTGTAACGACCTGTGTCGTCGTCGCCGCGGCGAGCACGGCGGCAACCACGGCCTGCCCGACGAGACACGCAGCCACGATCCGCCCGCGGTGCAGGCGGTCCGCACAGTGGCCGGCGAGGAACGTGGTGCCTAGGCCCGGAACAAACTGAAACAGGCCCACCAGCCCGAGATACCACGCACTCAGCGTCAGCTCATACATGTGCCAGCTGACGGCAAGCATCAGCATCTGCTGCGCGCTGATGGCGCCCGCTCGCGCAGCGAGGAACTGGGCCAGCAGACGACTAGCGGACGCTTTTGTTCGCATAAGCCTGTGCGCCCCGCCCGTCCTGCGGCTCCTCACATCCGCTTTCCTTGATCTTCGGCGCCCACTTGCGCCGCAGCAGCACCACCGTGCTCGTCGCGCCGAGCAACAGGAACCCGAAAATCGCCGCCATCGGCAACGTGTAACTGTGGCCTACATGCAAGAGCCAGCCCGACAGGCTCGCCGACACCCCGCCCGCGAGGCTGGTCGCCACTTGCTGCAGGCCCGTGTTCAGGCCCACCGCCGGCTTGGGAATCAACGTGAGCTTGACCAGCGCGAGATTGTTTGCGGTGACGAGCCCCACCAGCGAAAGTGAAGTGACGTTCCAGAACAGCGCCGACTGCAGCGACGGCGCATATGCGCCGAAAAGCACGGTCGTACCGCCGACGAACCCGGCGACGATGAACGACTTGCGGACCAGTACCGCGTCATGGCCGCGCGCGATCAGCCGATCCGCGGCCCATCCCGCCAACGCAGCCACCAGCGCAATGCCGGCAAAGCTGAAAAACGTATAGAGCCCCGACTGCCGCAGCGAAAGTCCCCGTTGTTCGACGAGATACGCCGGCATCCAGGTCATGCAGTAGAACGCGAAATAGCTGTAGCAGAAATTGGTGATGAGGCCGCCCCAGACCACCGGGCTCGCCAGCAGGTTGCCGAGTGGCACCGATGCCGCCCGACGCTCTGCCGCCGCCAGTTCTGCTCGCGACGGGAAGTCGTTGGGCAGCAGCATCTGCCACGGCAGCAGCCATACCAGTCCCGCGAGCCCCGTGATCACGAACATCGCATTCCAGGAACTGGCCGCAATCAGCCACGCGGCGAGCGGCGCGCCGAGCGCCGGTCCCATCTTGCCGCCGATCGAATAGATGCCGAGCGCCGTGCCCTTGCGGGTCTCGTCGAAATGGTCCGCCAGATACCGATAGGTGGCGGGCACGACCACGGCTTCCGCTGCGCCGATCACGAGACGCACGAGGATCAATGCGGATAGCGTGGTGACGAGGCCAGTGGCCGCGGCCGCAAGACACCACAGCAAGAAGCACACGGAGTAAGGCCATTTCACGCCGTAGCGGTCGACGAGCCAGCCCATCGGCATCTGCAGTAGGCCGTACGACCAGAACATGGCGGAACCGAGCCAGCCGCGCTCGACGTTCGTCAGCGCGAAGTGCGCGACGAACCGATGATCCGCGAGCGCCGCCGACATGCTCGTGCGGTCGACGAACGAAATCATCAGCCCCAGCGCGAGCAGCAGCAGAACGGTCCACCGGCGCTCAGGCCGCACTGCTTCCTTTCCCATGATCTGCACGGGTCGGTCTCCGGTTTTTGGTGTTCTATCGCGCTACGCTGCCTGCCATTACCCGAGATTCGCGGTCACGTCATCGAACAACTCGTCCACCGACAGGCGCCGCGGCAGAATCTCCTGGTCGAGCGCCCACTCGATCGCGAGTTCGATGCCTTTACGGTTCGCTTCCAGCCCGATCGGCGGGAACACCGCCGGCACGCCTTCGGCCAGCGAGCGGCTTTCCACGATCATCCGATAGATCTCGCGCACGATGTCGGGTCGCTCCTTCGATACACGCTCGTGTACCACGAACATGTGATTGATCGGCACCACCTGTTCGCGCGCGAACCAGTCCTTCGCGGCCCGCTGCGCATCCGGCACCAACGTGCGCACGCGCTCGTCCTTCGGCATATCTTCGCCGAGCAGCGCAGCAGCCAGTTCGCCGCGAAGCATCATCTCGGGAATCGACGAGCCCTTCGGCAGCCGCTGACAGTTCGGCGGATCGTTGTACTCGGCCAGATGCCCGTCGTTCAGCGTCATCCATGTGACCTTGTCCAGATCCACGCCGTACTCGTGGCGCAGGATGCCGCGGATCCACAGCGCGGTGGTCTGCGTGTACGTGCGCACGCCCACCTTCTTGCCCTCGATGTCCTTCGGGTCGAGATGGCCGAAGTCGATGTTGTAGCCCGCGCAGTGATGCTGGAAACGACCCGAGATCGGCGTCGGCAGCAGCACGTACGGCTTGCCGTACGCCTTCGCCTGCAGGAACGTGACGATCGCGAGCTCGCCCGCGTCGAATGCGCTCTCGCGCACCATCGCCTTGAAGCCGTTGTGCGCGGGCGTCGGTCCGCAGAAGTCGAGCGTCACGAGGTCGGACTTCACGCGACCGTCGCGCATCGCTTTTGTGACCGCATATTCGGACAGATTGGTGCGCAAGGTCGGCACCCCGGTCAGTGTCGTGGTCATTGCTCTCTCTCCATACTCGGTGGTCTTCATCCTTTTATCGTCGGCTATAACCGAACCTCGATCAGGCGTGGTCCAGGCTCGCGCGTCGCATCGACGAGCGCCTGATAGAAGGCCTGCGCCGTGTCCACGCCGACGCCGGGCACGCCCATGCTTTTCGCCATCGCGAGCCAGTCGATGCGCGGACGGTCGATGTCGATCATCGAGAGAGCGCGCTCGCCCGGCGTTCCTGCGCCCATGTTCGCGTACTCGGCCTTCAGGATCGCGTAGCTGTTGTTCGCGAAAATGATCGTCGTGACGTTCAGGTTCTCGCGCGCCTGCGTCCACAGCGACTGGATCGTGTACATTGCGCTGCCGTCGCCGACCATGCATATCACGCGCCGCTCCGGACAGGCCAGCGCTGCGCCGGTGGCCACCGGCGTCGCGTAGCCGATCGAGCCGCCCATGTTGTTGATCAGGTCGTGCGGCGCCGCGCCCATCGTGTGGCCCATCGTCTCGCGGCCGGTGGTCAGCGATTCGTCGACGACGATCGCGTTTTCCGGCAGTGCTGCCGAGAGCGCGTGTGCAATGCTCAGCGGCGTCAATGCGCCTTCGGGCACCGGTGTTTGCACGCGCGCCTGCAGCACCGGCCGGACGCTTCTCGCATTCAGCGCATCCAGCAGCATCTCGAATGCGAGTGCGCTGTCTTCGTCGGCTTCCACCAGCGTGTGCACGAGCGTGCCTTCGGCCTTCAACAAGCTCGGTTTGTCCGGGTATGCGAAGAACGCGACCGGCTCCTGGGTCTCGACCGTGACGATGTGCCTGAAATCCTTCAGGAACGCCTGTGCGAGCGGCACCGCATACGGGATTCGCTCGATCGGCACGCGCCCCGCCCCGCGCTCGATGCGCGCGGTGAAGAACTGCGAGCCGAGCCGCGCACCGGTTGCCGCTGCGACCTTGCCGGCACGTTCGAGCGCCGCACCGCGCGTCGCGCGATTGCCGAGAATGATCAACGTCGGCTCGCCCGAGCGCAGCACCTTCGCGACGTGCTCGATACGGGCCGGATTCGGCGCCTTGCGCGCCGCCACCGTGCGCGGCGGCGTAAGCGCGGCAGTTGCCTGATGCCACGACGTATCGCCTGGCAGGATCAACGTCGCGATCTTGCCGGGATGCTCCGAAGCCTTCGCAACGGCGGTCGCCGTATCCCACGCGATCGTGTCCGCCGAATCGGCGCGGCGTATCCAGTGGCTGAGCGGCCGCGCCAGTCCTTCGATATCCGAGGTGAGCGGCGGATTGTATTTGAGGTGCGAAGTCGAATGCTCGCCGATGATGTTGACCATCCCCGACGATGCCCGCTTCGCATTGTGGATGTTCGCGAGGCCGTTCGCGAGGCCGGGCCCCAGATGCAGCAGCGTCGACGCGGGCGTATCCTTCATCCGGTACCAGCCGTCGGCCGCGCCGGTCGCGACACCTTCGAACAGGCACAGCACGCTGCGCATTTTCGGGTTCTCGAGCGCCGCCAGAAAATGCATCTCCGACGTGCCCGGGTTTGCGAAGCAGATATCGACGCCTTGATCCACCAACGTCGCGACGAGACTTTGCGCGCCGTTCATTTAGTAGCCCGCCGCCTCACGCGCCATCCCGACCACGCCGTAGCTGCGCATCGGCGCGGACAGCAGCAGGCCGTATCCCTCCTCGAGCACGCGCTTGTGGTTCTTTGCCGAAACGTGCGGATGCGCGACTACGACGTCATGACGCTTGCACGTATCGACAATTCGGCGCATCGCATCGACCACGATCGGGTTGTCGTAGTCGCGCGGACAGCCGAGCTCCTGACTCAGATCGCCCTCGCCGATCATGATGAAGCCGATCCCCGGTACGTTCGTCAGGATGTCGTCGAGGTTCTCGATTGCCTCGGTGCTCTCGCACATCAGGCCCACGAGAATTTCTCCTTCCGGTGCAAGCGGCCATACGTCGGCCTTTTTGTAGTACTCGGCTATCGTCAGGCCCCAGTAGCGCGATGCATTCGCCGGGCCGTCGCCGCGCACGCCTTTCGGCTCGTACAGCGAGGCATTCTTCGGTCGCGCGTAGCGGCACGACGCGACCGCGTTGTAGGCCTGTTCGACGGTCGAGACGTGCGGCCAGATCACGCCGTACACGCCGCGATCGAGCACCTGCTTGGCGAACGCCTGGTTCATCTCGGCACCGTTCGCCGGGATACGCGCGAGCGGCGTAACGCTCGGTGCAATCGAACCGGAGGACGCGATCGCCTTGCGGTTCAGCAGGTACTGCAGCGCATCGCCCAGCGCGGTGACGTCGTACGGATTGTGCTCCATCTCGAAGACGAGACCGTCGTACGGCGATTCGCTCATGTCGATCGCGGTCTGCCGGTCGAGTTTCGAAAACGCGGCAAACGCGGGCTTGCCCGATTCGAACGCGCGGATCAGGCCATTCAGGCGGGTTTGGCTCATTGGGTGTCTCCGTGGTGAATCATGTGCGTTCTTATGCCAACGCCGGATACAACTTCAGCGCGGTCTTGCCGAAAATCCACTCGCGATCCGTTTCGCTGAGACACTGCAGTCCGTCCTGAGCGGTCGCCAGGATTTCGGTGAGCGTGCCCGGCGAAGTCGGGAAGTTCGAACCCCACGCAAGGCGCGCAGCGCCGAACGCTTCGACCACGCGCGGAAAAAACGTCTCGGCGCTTGCCTTTTCCTTCTTCACATCGCCGAAAATGCGCGGCGTGAGCTTCAGGTAGACGTTCGGCAGATCCGCCATTGCGAACAGGCTCGCAGCATTCGCGTACGGCGGCCCGTCGAGGACGTCCGGCCGTGCGAGGTGGTCGAGGACGATGTTCACGCGCGGGAACTTCTGCGCCAGCATCCGAACCTGCGGCAGGCCGATCGGCCCGGTCTGGATGCACATCGGCAGCTTCAGCTCCGCGAGAATCTCCCACGCGCGAAACGACTTCGGATTCTCCAGCTCGCTCGGATCGAAGTCCTTCGTCGAGCCGCCGGTGAAGATGCGCAGCCCCGCCAGACCGCTGCCGACCCACTTTTCGATGACCGATGCAACGTCGTCGCCCAGCATGTCGACCGAGCCGACGGCAACGAGCCGATCCGGAAAGCGCGCACAACTGTCGACCACGTAGCTGTTGTCGAAGCCATACGTCGTCGACGAATGCACGACGGCCGCCTTCGCGACACCGGCTTCGTCCATGGCGCTGATCAACGCTTCAACGGTGTTCGGCCGTTCCTGCGACCATTCCGAGCGCTTGCCGAACAGCGGCGCCGGTGGGTAGCGCTTCTCGTCGTCCGAGATAATGTGCGGATGAATATCTACGATTGATGTCATGGCGTTTCTGTTCCTGTGCCTGCCGTTTGCCTACAGTCCGCGTGCCTTCAGCCGCGCATCGAGTCGCGGGTACACGCGCCGTGCGTTGCCTTCGTAGATCTTGAAGCGGTCCTCGTCGCTCAACGACGGGATTGCGTCGATGTAGCGCTTCGTGTCGTCGAAGAAATGCCCCGTGCACGGATCCTTGCCGCGCACGGCGCCGATCATCTCCGAGCCGAACAGCACGTTGTCCGATGGAATCACCTTCGTCAGCAACTCGACGCCCGGCTGGTGATACACGCACGAATCGAAGAACACGTTCTCCAGCAGCCCTTCGAGCGGCCGCTCGCGCATCTCCAGCGACATCCCGCGATAACGGCCCCAGTGGTACGGCACGGCACCGCCGCCGTGCGGGATCACCAGACGCAGCGTCGGGAAGTCCTTGAACAAGTCCGACTGCAGGATCTGCATGAACACCGAGGTATCGGCGTTCAGGTAATGCGCGCCGGTGCCGTGAAAGCACGGGTTGCACGAAGCGGCGACGTGAATCATCGCGGGCACGTCGAGGTCGACGAGCGCTTCGTAGACCGGATACCACGCGCGGTCCGTCATCGGCTTGCCGGTCCAGTAACCGCCGCTCGGGTCCGGATTCAGGTTGCAGCCGACGAAGCCGAGCTGCTCGACGCAGCGGCGCAGTTCCGGAACGACGTTCTTCGGCGGCGCGAGCGGCGACTGCGGCAGCTGGCACACGGGTACGAAATTGTCCGGAAAGAGCTCGCTCACGCGGTAGACGAGATCGTTGGAAATCTCCGCCCATTCCAGGCTCGTGCGTTCGTTGCCGAGGTGATGGCTCATCAGGCCGGCGATCGGCGAGAACAGCGTGATGTCATAGCCGCGCTCCTTCTGCAGCTTCAGCTGTCCGTTGCCGATCGCTTCGCGGATCTGGTCGTCGCTGACGTACGCACCGTCGCGCGACGGTGCATTGGCCGGATCGTTCGCGGCCGCAACCTGCTTCGCGCGCCATTCGCGAAACGACGCGGGGACGGTCGTGAAGTGACCGTGGCAATCGATGATCATGGTGGTCGTCTCCGGGATGCGTTACGCCTGCGGGTCGACGAAGAGTTCGTCAATCGACATGCGCCGCGGCGTCAGGCCCTGCTTGAACGCCGTCGCTTCAAGCGCTTCGATGGTCTTGCGGTTCGCGTCGATGCCGAACGGCAACGGATCGTGCCCGACGATCTTTCGCAGCGCCAGGTACTTGGTGCTGTTCTTGTCGCTGAGCTCCCCCGCATCGAGTTTCGCGAGCCAGTCCTTCTTTGCCTTGTCGAATGCGGCGTATAGCGACTTCGCGACCCAAGGATGCTCGGCGAGCACCGAATCCTTCACGACGATCGTGCCGTGCATCGGATAAACGCCAGTGCGCGCGTAGTATTCCGCTTCGAGTTCTTCCGCATTCGGCAGCAGATCCGGGTAATGGGCTTCGACCTCCTTCCAGCCACCGTTCGGCTTGCCCGTGCGGCCAATGCCGGCGTTGCCGTGCAGGCCAGCGACCAGTTCGCCGTTCGCCATCATCTCCGCAAGCGAACTGCCGGCCGGCGCGTGGATCACGTTCGGCGGCAGCTTCAGTTGCGTGACATGTTCCTCGTCGTCGACCACCCACGTCACCTTCGACGGATCGAGACCGAATTCGTCCATGAACACCTGGCGCGTCCACGCGCCCGTCGTGACCGAGTAGGCGCGCACGCCGACCTTCTTTCCTTCCAGATCCTTCGGCGTCCTGATGCCTGCGTCGGGGCGTACCAGCATGCCCGCGTGGTGGAAGCGTCGCACGACGAAAATCGGCAGCGCGACGAATGGCGCGCCGTACGCCCGGGCGATCACATAGGTCGTCGGCGCCAGTTCACACACGTCGAATTCGAGGTCGCGAACCATGCGGCGGAATGCGCCGATCTGCGGCTTCACCGTAATGAACTCCGCTTCCACGCCTTCGATCGGAATCGAACCGTCGCGGATCGCGGCGGTATGCGGATACTCGGCGATAGCGAGCTTCAGGTGTACTTTGCTGCTCAATTTAGTCTCCTTGAAACCAGGGCAATCGGATCGCCGAACCAGCGGCGTTGGTGTGGCTATTCGTGCGATCTCGTTGCAGTCAATGATGTTCGCCGGCCGGTTTTGCGTCTATTGAATTAAGCTGCGCGGGACTTAACGATCCGGTAAAGGCGGCGCGGCTACCGCGTTTGCGCGTCCCGCATTGCCGGGCGATGCGGCGCGCAACGTCGGCTGCTCACGCGCGCGAAGGCCCAGCGCGGCCTCCTCGAGACACGAAACCATCAACCTCGCGCTCGGCGTCAAGCCCCGGTTGCGGTTCCACAGCATGCCGGCCGGCCGAAGCAGCCGAGGCAGGCTCAGCGGCAGCGTATGGAGCGGCTGGACGGTGTCGCCGCCCGGCGTGCCGGCCATTACTGCGATGAAATCGGAAATCTGGAGTTGCGCGCGCATCACGTGGATCGACAGCGTTTCGATGTAGTTGTTGGTCAACGGCACATCGTGCGCTTCGAGCGCGCGTTCCAGCGGGTCGCGCAAAATCGAGCCTGGCGGCGGCAGGATCCACGGGTAGGGCCGCAAGTCGGCCCAATCGAGCGTCTTTCTGCGTGCAAGCGGATGTTGGCGGCCCGTCATCAGCACCACTGGCTCCTCGAGCAGTTCCTTCTCCTCGAAGCTGCCGAGCGTATCCGGCGCCGGCAGGCGGCCGACGACGAGGTCCAGGTGGCCCTGCCACAATTCGGGCAGCAGCGACGCGGTCGTGCCTTCCGTCACCATCGCGTTGGTGCCCGGCGAGCGCTGCTTGAGCAGTCTTAGCGCCTCCGGCAGCAGCACTGATGCAGAAGCCGGGAGCATGCCGATATGCACCTTCCCTTCAGTGCCCGAGCGCAGCGCTTTCAGTTCGTCGCGCGTCTGATGCAGGATCGCGAGCATTTCTCGCGCGTGACGAATCAGGCACTCGCCGTAAGGCGTCGGCGCGACGCCTTGGGCGGTACGCTGAAAAAGCGTAAGGCCGAGGCCGCGCTCCAGCTCCGCCAGCGATTTCGAAACCGCCGGCACCGTCACGTGCGTGACGTCGGCCACCTGGGTCAGATTGCGGTAGGTGTCGATCGTCACCAGCAGGCGCAGGTGCCGCGCCTTCAGATTGATCTGCAGGTACCAGTCGAGCGCTGACACGTCGTCTACCTCCGCGGCCTTTTGTCGTTCATGCTTTGGGCTCGAGTGCGTGAAACGTCATGCCGAGCGAAATCGACGTGAAATAGCCGATCGTGACCAGCAGTTCGGCGATCACCGCACGCCCGAGCCCCGTGTCGTAACGGGCAAAGCGAGCATCGTCGATCGCGGCGCCCGCGAGAAGGTCGTGCACGGCCTCGCTCACGAGCGCGAGCCGATCGTCGCCGAGTCCGGTTACATCGGTCCTGCGCCTGTCGAGAATCGCATCGACGAGCGCCTGCGGCACCCCTGCCTTCAGCGCATGCCGACGGTGATTCGCGATCACATACGGCGCATTCCAGAACACCGCTGTCGAAAGAATCGCCACTTCCGTTTCCGCCTCGCTCAGCACAGGCGAGCGGTCGACGTGGGTGCCGATGATTTCCATGCCTTCGGCCAGACGCGGGTTGTGCAGCCAGATGTGGAACGGTGTGGGAATTCGCCCGCGCCCTTCACCGAGTCTCGCGATCACCTTCTTCTGATCGTCGGTCGCACGTTCCGGGTCGATACGTTGAAGTCGGTTGTCCGTCATGCGTCTATCCTTCGTGAAAATTGCGTCCTCAAAGGAGGCTGCTCGGCCATGGAATGTGAATGATCTTCTCGAAGACGCCATAGATCAGCGCCGTCACGCAGGCTGCAACGATCAGGCTGAGCCGCCACGGCTCGCGTCCCTCGATGCGCATGAACGCGACGATGATGACCGGCACGGTCGGAACGAGACCGATCACCGACATGCATAAAAGAAACAGCACGAACCAGCCGAGAAACTTCGCGGCACGCAGCAACTCGGTGCCGGGAGGCAGCTTGTCTGCGTGATCGCTAGGCACGTCCATGTGAATACCGCCCCCGACACCGGCGGCGCCGGCGTGAGCGGGTATCACGAATATCTTGTAAAGAAGACTCAACGTTGCCGCGATCACGAGAATGCTGGCGATGACCGTCGGCCCGATGCGGGCCATTAGCACCCAGCCTTGTGCACTGGCCACGACGTACGCGCCGACGCCGATAAAAAACACGTACATCAGGTCTTCCGGTTTCGCGACGATCCTGGCGCCCGGGCGCAGCCGGGCGTGTGCGCCGCTGCGCAACGCAGTGAACAACGGCTTGAAGAACACGAGCGCCGCAAGCGTGAGCAAAACCATCACGACCGGATGCGTCAACCAGCTCGCTCCGTAGCGCACATAGGAGATGGACATATAGCGTTCCATCAGCACGCCCAGCACGAGACCGAGAATGAGCGGCGGGCGCGCCCATCTGAGACGCTTCATCGTCCAGCCGAGCACACCCGCAATCAGCAGCACGAACAGGTCGCCCCAGCTGCGCGAACCCTGGAATGCGCCGACGTAGATGATCGGCATGATGATCGGCAGGATCAGCGTGTAGCGCAGCGTCGAAACCTTGGCGAATTGCCCGCTCAGCAGGAAGCACAGGCCCGCGCCGAAAATATTGGCGAGCGCGATCGACCAGACCATCGAATAGGTGAAGTCGAGGTGTTTCGTCAGCATGTCGGGCCCGGGGATGAACCCGTGCACCATCATCGCGCCGAGCAGAATCGCCTGTGCTGCACCGCCGGGCACGCCGAACGACAGCATCGGTACGAGGCTCCCGCCTTCGCGCGCGTTGTTGGCGGCCTCCGGCGCGATCACGCCGCGGACATCGCCGGTGCTGAAGGTCTCGCGCGCGCCCTTCGACGTCTGCAATGCATGCCCGTACGCGATCCAGTCCGTCACCGCACCGGTAATGCCCGGCACCGCACCGAGGACCGCGCCAAGGCCCCCGCAGCGCACGATCAGAAACCAGTTGCGAAATCCGTCGACGACGCCCTGACGCATACCGCTGCGCGAACTGAACTGCACGTTCTGCGCTATTGCGGTGCGCCGTATCGCCAGCTCGCACAGCTCGGGCAGCGCGAAGACGCCGAGAATGATCGGCACGAGCGGAATGCCATCCTGCAGATAAAGGATGTTGCCGGTCCAGCGCATCTGCCCCGTTGCGACGTTGGTCCCGATCATGCCCACGAGAATGCCGAAGCATGCGGCGACCACACCCCTCAGCGGCGCATTGCCCGACAGTGCAGAGACCATCGACACGCCGAAGATCGTCAGCGCAAGCATTTCGGGCGTGCCGATCGACAGCACGAACGGCCGCACCAGCGGCAGGGAGATCGCGAGAATCAGCGCACCGATGAGGCCGCCGAGCAAGGACGACGTGTAGCACGCGCTCAAGGCGCGTGCCGCTTCGCCGCGCTTTGTCATCGGCAGGCCGTCGAGCACGGTCGCCTGCGAAGCGGCATGGCCTGGCACGCCGAACAGCACGGCAGGGATCACGTCGGATGTCGTAATGACCGACGCCATGCCGAGCAGCATCGCAAAGGCCGCATACGGGTCCATCGTGTAGGTGAACGGCACCAGCAACGCGAAGCCGGTCAACCCGCCGATGCCCGGCAGCAGTCCGATCGACAGCCCGACCACCACCCCCAGCACGAGGAAGATCAGGCGATTGAATTGCAGGAGCGTCGTCAGCGCATGGCCTGCCGCCATCAGCGTTGCTTCGTTGAAAAATTCCATGCGTGATCCTGATGAGAGGGCGAACCGCTGGGTCCACCTGTGCCGGTTTCAGTCGGCAAGCGACGGGTAGAGAATCTTGGCCGTGCGGCCCCAGACCCATGCGCGTTGATCGTCGGTAAGACTCGCGAAGCACGCATGCCCCTGATCGATCAGCTTCTTCAAAGGCCCTGCCGATGCCGGATAGTTCGAACCGAATGCCAGGTGATCCGCGCCAAATATCTTCACGAGATGCGGGAAAAAGGCATCGGCGCCGCCGGGCGCTGCTTGTGCCAGATCGAAGGTACGCGGCGTGATCTTCATGTACACGTTGTCGTATTTCGCAAGGTCGAACAGACCAGCGCAGCGCGCATACGGCGGCCCCTCCTCGATATCGGGCCGCGCGCAGTGATCCAGCGCGATCCTGACTGCCGGAAAGCGCCGCGCGAGCTCGGCGACCATCGAGAGACCGTCCGGCGTGGTCTGCACCGCCATCGTCATGCCAAGCTCCGCGCAGCGCTCCCAGATCGGGAACGTCGCCGGGTCGACAAGCCAGCTGCCGTCGCTCTGGTGCGTCGCGCCGCCGGTGAAGAGACGGATGCCGCCCATGCCGTGCGCGAGCCAGTAGTCGAAGGTCTTCAATGCATCCGGCGCGAGCAGGTCGAACGAGTACACGCCGGTGAACCGCCTCGGGTCGCGTGCAACACTGTCGGCGACGTAGGCGTTGTTGTGGCCGTAGGTCGTCGACGAATGCACGATGGCGGCCTTGGCGACGCCCGCCTCGTCCATTTCGGCAACGAGTTGCTCGAACGTGATCGGACGCGTGGCCGACCATGTCGAGCGATGTCCGTGCTGCGGCGCGATCGGGTAGCGTGCGGTATCCGTCGAAATGATGTGCGGATGAATGTCGATAATTTCGGGGGTCATGGACTATCCAGCGTCGAGTTGATTAAGCGTTCAGGGCGAACTGAAGATGAGCTTGCGTGCCGCATCGATCTGCGCTCGTGGCGTCGCATAGAGCTTGCCGACAATCTGTTCCACCGCGTTCCCGTCGATCGGATCGGGCGGGAAGCCCGAGTTTTTCATCGCCGCGATGAACGCGGGATCGGCGATCGTTTTGGCGAACGCCTCGCGCAGCGCATTCAGGCGATCCGCGGGCACGCCCTTCGGCACCGCAATCGGGCGCCCGGCATCGAACGGCAGCAAAAACAGATTGAAGAGCGCCTTCACGTCGGGGTCGGTGATGTACGCGCTCAGGTTCGGCGCGTCGGCGAACGGCGCCGGGCTGGTCCAGCCAAGATGCAACAGCACCTTCATCTTGCCGCTGGCGAGCATGCGCACCGGCTCGCCTTGCTGCAGCCCGTCGATCGTGGACGCCCAGCCGTCCACTTCGCCCCGCTGCATCGCCAGATAGACTTCGCCGCGTCCCGTGTATCCCGGCACGATGCTCATCTTTGCGCCCAGATACTCGTCGAGCAGCGCGGGCAGCGTGCGGTCTTCGTTTGCGAAGCCCGTGGCGCCGATGTACATCTTTTTCTTCGTGAGGTCAGCTGCGCTCGTCACGCCGGAGCGCGTCATGGACACGATGCAGTAGTCGACCTTGTTCAGGCTGCCGAGCCAGCGCACCTCGCGCGGGTCGAAGCGGTTCTGGCGCGGATCGAGCAACGGGATGTAGAGATTATTGCGCTGCAGAAAACCGATAACCGTGCCGTCGTCCGGCTGCCTCGACTGCAGCGATGCCGCCGCCACCATGCCGCCCGCGCCCACGACGTTCATGACCACGGCATGCGGCTTGCCGGGCAGGTAGTTCACAAAGAAGCGCGCGAACTGACGCGCGATGATGTCGGTGGGGGTTCCCGCGTCCGCGCTGACGACGAGCGTCACCGTCTTGCCATGATAGAAGCGCTCGACCGACTGACCGTAAGCCTGCGTGGCGAGCGCCATGGCGGCCATGCCGATCAATGCCGCGCAAGCGCGAATGGCGCTCCAGTACTTCATGGTCGTCGTGTCTCCAATTAATGACTGCTCACCCGGATTCTGGCCAGCGTGCGAACGGTCATCAATTGAGAAAAATGGCGGCGGGCTTGAGCAAACGGTTAAGCGCCCGCGGCGGCCCCCGCGATCATGCAGACTTGAGCGATCGGCGCGCCCGCTGGCTGCGTGCCGCAACGCGCGGTGCGGCCTCTTCGAGACATGCCACCACGAGTTGTGCGCTCGGCGTGAGACCGCGGCTGCGATTCCACAGCACGCCGGACGGGCGCAGCAGCCTCGGCAGGCTCAACGGCAGCGTGTGCAGCGGCTGTGCGGAATCGTTGGCGGGCGTATCGGCCATCACGGCGATGCAGTCGGAGACCTGAAGATGCGCGCGCACCACATGGATCGACAGCGTTTCGATGTAGTTGTTCGCGAGCGCCACCCCATGCGCCTCGAGCACGCGCTCGAGCGGATCACGCAGGATCGAGCCGGGTGGCGGAAGAATCCACGGGTACGGTTCGAGGTCCGACCATTTCACGCTCTTTCTGCGCGCGAGCGGATGGTGACAGCCGGTGACGAGCGTCACCGGGTCTTCGAGCAGTTCCTTTTCCACGAAACTGCTGAGCGTATCCGGCGGCGGCAGACGACCCACGACCAGGTCCAGATGGCCTTGCCACAGCTCGGGAAGCAGCCATGACGTCGTCCCCTCCATCACGGCCACGTTGGTGCCCGGCGAGCGTTGCTTCAACAGGCTGAGCGCCTCCGGCAGCAGCACGGAAGCCGACGCCGGCAACATGCCGATGCGCACCTTCCCTTCGGTTCCGGAACTCAGCGCCTTCAGTTCGTCGCGCGTTTGATGGAGGATGGCGACCAGTTCGCGCGCGCGTCGCACCAGGCACTCGCCGTATGGCGTCGGCACGAGACCGTGAGCCGTGCGAGAGAACAGCGTGAGCCCCAGCCCGCGCTCCAGTTCGGCCAGCGACTTCGACACCGCCGGTACCGTCACATGCGTGACTTCTGCTACCTGCGTCAGGTTTCGGTAGGTATCGATCGCCACGACGAGATGCATGTGCCGCGCTTTCAGGTTGACCTGAAGGTACCAGTCGAGCTCTGACACGTTCTCTCCCCCGTTGTGTAGCCTTCACCAGCCGGTTAAGTCAACGGCCATTTTACTCAATTGCCTCCGTGGTCAGCTTTCTGCCACATTACGGTCCGCACCACTCATAGCGGACCGACCGATGACCCAGCCTTTCGCCCGACGACGCTTCCTGCGCAACGCGGGTCTCGTCGGCCTCAGCGTCGCTGCCAGCAGGATAGCCGCACCCTTGCGCGCACGGGCCGCCGACACGCGGATCCGCATCGTCAGCAACCCTGGCCTCGAAAACGCAACCCTTAACGCGTTGATCGATGAAATGGGCTACTTCCGGCGATTCGGCGTGAACGCGTCGATCATGCAGGTACCCGGCGTCGCCGGCCCGTTCAATGCAATTGAAGCCGGTACGGCGGACCTCTGCATGGTCTCGGGCTACGACGGCGTGCTGTCGCGCATCGAACGAGGCGCACCTGTGAAGATCGTCGGAGCGGGAATGCGCAAATGCGCGCTGACGGTATACGCGCGGCCCGGCGAGGTCGAAAGCCTGGCCGGATTGAAGGGCAAAACGGTCGCGGTCGGGCCGGCGCTCGGCCTGCTGCACACGCTGATGCTGCAATTGCTGAAGGAAAAAGGCATCGATGCTTCGCAGGTCCGCTTCGTCGACAAGGGCAGCAACGACCAATGCTATGCGGCGGTCGTGAACGGTGAAGCCGACGCGTGCTGTGCAAGCATTTCGCACCGCAACGACGGCAACGGGCTCACGGCGATTCGGGAAGCCAATCTGTGGGAAGCGCTGCCTCGCTGCATTTTTCAGACGGCTTATGCATCGAATGCCGCCCTGCGCGACAAGCACGAAGCCATGGTGACGGTCATGGCCGCGTACGGCGCACTCTACGAATTTCTGATGTCCCCTGCGTCGCACGACGCGTTCTTCGACGCACGAAAACGCGCGCAGAAACGATTCGACGGCGCATCGGCACAGGCGATCTGGGATTTCAACCAGACAGACCGACCGTACTCGCGAGACTTGACGCTTACGCCCGACGACATCGGCTATCTGCAGGACATGTTCGTCGGCGTGGGGATCCTCCGGCACAAGCAGCCGTTCGCGGATGTAGCCGACATGTCGGCCGCTGCCGCTGCGGCCAAACTTCCGGTTTGAACAACCGACAACAGGGAACCGCCCGGCGCTGCGCGTTCGGGGCGGTTCACGTTACGCGGCGTTCACGTCAGAACGTATGCCGGATACCGGTGATGACCGACAGCTGCGAACTGCCCGCGGGCGGCGTCGGCACGGCCGTAATGGTCGTCGCCGCGAGCGCGAGATTGCCGTAGTTGTGAATGCGTTCGGCCGTCACATAAACGAGCGTGCGCTTCGACAGCAGGTATTCGCCGCGCAACACCAACACCAGCGCCTTGTTGCGCGAGTGATCGTATTTCAGCTGCGCGACCATGCCGTCCACATGCAGGAAAGGCGTCACCGGCACCGTGCCCGTCACCCAGAGCAAGTTGCTCTTTGGCGTGGCGAGGCCCTCGTCGTCGCGCCTGATCCAGCCCACGCCAACCTTGGCCCTGGAGAGCTTGAAGTAGCCTCCCAGGGAGAAACGGCTATCCGTGAGCTTCGGCGACGTGAGCCCGCCGAAAGTCCCGGACGTGCCGCCATAATTCCGCTCGTACGAAGTCGCCAGCCCCCAGAACCCTCCATCGTATTTGGCCATCACGGAGTATTCGCGGCATTCGTTCGACGGTGTCGTTTGTCCGGGGCAATTGGCAGCGGCGGCCGTGGCGGGATTGCCGTTCACCGCATCGCGACCGAAGCTGTAGTTCACGCCCGTTTCGAACGGGCCGTAAAAAAAGCGGTAGCTGATCGAGTTGTCCGCCCGGGCGTTTGCGATTCCGTTATCGAGCGTGGTCAAGCCTTGAGCGCCCGTGCCGAACGGATTGATGAAGGAAATCGCATAAAAGCGCATCGTGTACTGACGGCCGAACGTGATGCGACCGAATCTTCCGTCGAGGCCCACGTACGATTGCCGCCCGAACAGCCGTCCGCCCTGCCTCGAGCTTCCGTTGCTCGGCATGAAGCCGCCCTGCAAATCGAAAATGGCCTTGGTACCGCCGCCCAGATCTTCCGTGCCGCGAATGCCGAAGTAGGACGTCGCAGTGCCGTCGCCCATGCGGAAAACGTGGGTAGTGCCGTTTTTGCCTTGCGCCACGTTGTTGACGTACTCGAGGCCCTGGTCGATCAGTCCGTACATCGTCACCGCACTGGTCCCGGCGAATCGGCTGTCGGCCGCGGCTTCGTCTCCGGCATGCGCCAGCGTGGGCGCAATACAGGTCAACGCCGCGCACGCGAAAGTTGCGGTCCTGTGTCCCATGATTATTGCTGTCTCCTGAAGGGTCGGGGAACCCGTTTTTTGTTTGTAACGCGATGAAAGTTTTGCCCATGCGCCACGGCGACGCCATTGAGAAATGCGGCGTCCCGGTGGAGCAATTGGTTAACGCGTTAGCAGCCGGGCTCTTTGCCCGTTTTTTTCCCCTGTACGGAGACTGACCTGCGCTCGGAGCGTGCCTGGACGTTGTTACGGACTCATCTGACGAACGCGACGCTGACTGCCGTCGGCACCTCCGCTGTCGCACCGGTCGCGGCGAGTTTGCCGGAAGCCGGATCGACGCTGAACACGGCAACGTTTCCGCTGTGCTGATTCGCGACGAACAACCAGCGGCCCGACGGATCGAGCGTCATGCCCCAAGGCCGCGCGCCGCCGCTCGCAATACGCTGCAGCTCGCTGAGCTCGCCGGAGTCGCGATCGACGCGGTAGACGACGAGCGTGTCCTCTGCCCTGTCCTGTGCGTAGACGAAGCGTCCGTCGCCGCTGATCACGACCTCTGCTCCGCTCTTCGTGCCGCCGAATGAAGCGCTGCCGAGCGGCACCGTCTGCACCGCCGCGAGGCGTCCTTGCGCGGCCTCCCAGCGCAGCACGAAAATTTCGCCGCTCAGTTCGGTGATCAGATACGCGAACCGACCGTCGGGGCCGAATACGAGATGACGCGGCCCGCTGCCGGCCGGCGCCGAGAACGTACGCGGCGGGTCGGCATCGTCCGGCAGCAGTGCGCGCGTCGCCGCATCGAACCCGTACACGAACACGCGGTCCGCACCGAGATCGGGGACGAGCACGTATCGGCCGGACGGATCCACGACTGCATTGTGTGCATGCGCGCTGGCCTGCCGGCGCACATTCGGACCGGAGCCCACGTCGCGCACGGTCGACGCGCGCGCGCCAAGACTGCCATCCGGTTCGAGCGTGATGCTCGACACGGTGCCGCTGTCGTAGCTCGCGGCCAGCAACGTCCGCGACCGCATGTCGAGCGAAAGGTGGGTCGTCCCGCGCCCTGCCGAATCGACGCGGTTCAGTTCGGTCAACGCCCCTGTTTCCCGGTCCGCGGCGTACGCGGTAACGCTTCCTTCCCGCGACTTGTCGTCGTCGACCGCGTAGATCACCGGTCTTCGCGGGTCGCTCTCCACCCAGGTTGCGTTGATCCCTTTCGCGACCGGGCCGATCGCGGCCAGTGAACCCGTCGACGGGTCGAAGCGCAGCGCGTAAATCCGGGCCTGTTGGGTTCCCACATAAACCAGTTGCGTGCGGCCGCCCGGCGACGCAGCGTGCGCGTACGAGCCGATCGCGAACGCGCCGGCGAACAGCAACGATACCGCCGTCACCGCACGCCCCGTCCAGCGGACCGCAAGAATTCGTCGAATCATCTTTTTCGAGCTCCTCCATCCGGCCGGCAGCCGACCGCGATTCGGTCCGCCAGCACGATGGTTGCAGCCTATCCGCGATGCGCGCGGCCGTCCCGGTACAAAGCGTGGATTCGCCTGGACTTTCGGCATCCGGCTGCCGGCCGCCCGCGACTTATTGCGGCAATGTGCCTTCCGCGTGCTGGCGGGCGCTCACACGAAACTGGCTCGGCGTTTGCCCCACTTCGCGGCGAAAGAAGCGCGTGAAGTACGCGGCATCGGCAAAGCCGAGATCGAACGCGATCTGTTCGACCGACATGTCGCCGAAAATCAGTTTGCGCTTCGCTTCGGTCACGATGCGCGCGCGAATCATCTTCGTCGGGCTTTGCGCGACCGCCGACGCGCATGCGGCGCGCAGCTGGACCGGCGAGATCGCCATCATCGATGCATAGTCCTGCAGCGAGAGGTTCGATTGATAGTGCTGATCGATCAGCTTGCGAAAACGGTCGACAACGCGAAAGTCGTTGCGCGTTTCACCGTCGGCGACCCGCTGATCGAGCTGCGCTTCCCTGACGAGCAACAGCAGCAGCATCGTCAGCAGCGCGCGCGTGCCGGCGATGTGTCCTACCGAATGCGATTCGGCTTCCCGCTTCAGATCGCCGATCAACCGATACAACTCGATGCCGGTTTGCGTAGAACCGGCGAGCGGAATCAGACGGGGCGCCGACCACAGCGTGCAGAATTCGCGCAGCTCCGCGTTGATCTGGCGGAGATACGCGTCGTCGATCGTGACTACCCAGCGGTCCACGTCCACTTCATAGTCCAGACCGTGCACGCACTCCGTCGGCAACAGCAGCGCGCACGGCCCTTCGAATGGCACGCTGCTTCCTTCCAGGTTCATCACGCCGCGCCCGCGCAACACGAAAATCACCTGTCCATACGCCGGGTGCGCATGCGGCTCGGTGCGCCAGCGGCCGCGCTCGGTCACGTGGCCCACGTGCACGAACCAGTTCTCGTCCTCGGGGCGTTCCACATAGAGCCGGACCCTCGGCACCGTGGTCTGCCTTGCGCTACTGCTGTGCTTGTGATGCTGATCTTTCATCGCGCGACTTCGAACGTTCGACCAGAAAACGGCCAATCGTTTCACACATTCCGCGCATGTGCGACCTGATATTTACCCGGACGCGGATACCGGAGAAAAGTGCCAGCGAATCTAACTTTTGTGTAAAGGCATTCAAACCGGCATCGCATACATTGCGGTCCACGGCGACCATCCTGCGCGTCGACATCGTCGAGCGCCGTCACCGTGTTACGAAAAATTCAGAGTCGTGAATCGACCGCTTCCTGCATATCAACGAAATGTGGAAGGAGACATGAAAAAATCCACCGCTATCCGCGCGCGGCTGCTCGGCATCGCCGTGCTCGGCGGTATCGCCGGTCCGGCGCATGCAGCCGAAACACTACCGGGCCTCGACGCAGCGAGCGACGCCGCACGACTTGCGCAGGCCGAAAGACCAGCGCCAGCCGACCCAGCGGCACAGTCCGCGACGCCCGTCACGCTGTCGCAGGCGAGCACGCTGACTGCACCGCTGTCGCCGCCCGCGCAGGTCAGTGCGCCGACCTCATGGAACGATACGTATATCGGTTACCGCGTCGGCACCAATTTCTACTACCCGGGCGTGCGAACGGCGACAGGCGCACCGGCGAAGGTCACGCAGAACATCGGCTTCCTCACGACGACCGGTGGATTCCGGTACGGCAGTTATGCGTTCAACGTCGACTACCTCGTGTCGAACATGGCCAACCCGGAGGCGGGCCCGACGAATCAGTACGGCTACCCGACGCCCGGGTCCGGCGGTGCGCAGGAAGTCTATAGCGTCGGCCGCGTGTCGCTCAGTGCCAGCAGGATTTTCAACCGGCAGTTTTCGTACGGATTCGTCCGCGACGTCGGAGTGACGCTCGGCTACGAGTTCGGTACGAAGAACGACGCCTACGCGGAACGGGCCCGGATGTTCGTGGCCGGCGCGACCATCGAATTCGCGATTCCGCGCGGCTTCTGGAATATGACGCTTGGCGTGCGCACCGAGAGCAACCACGACGGCATTACGAACGTCGACGTTCACTTCAACCCGGCCGTGCACTTCGAGAGTTCGTGGCTTTATCCGTTCCGTCTCGGCCCGGTCCCGCTGGTGTTCAAAGGCTTCGCGAGCGTGACGGGGCCGAAGGGGAAAGATGGCTTCGGCGTGCGCACGACCACCGAGTTTCTCACGCGCGCTTATCTCATGGCGGACGTCGGATCGTTCGTCGGCCATCCGCGCACGATCTATGCGGGCATCGGCTACGAGTACTGGCACAACATGTACGGCACGCCGGCTTCGGAACAACCGGGGACCACGCAGACATCGGTGCCGATGTTCGTCGCGGAACTTCATTTCTGATTCGCGTGCAACCGCGTGCAGACGCGGTTATCCGCCTCGATGAACAACATGGAACGCACGATGCGCAAACCTCTTGTCGCTTTAGCCGGCGCGATGTCGGCTGCACTGATGCAGCCTGTCCTTGCCCAGTCGTCAGTGACGCTGTATGGCGTCATCGATGACGCGATCGAATACCAGAACGGCGGCAACGGCGCCGTCGCACGGATGACCTCCGGCGGCCTGTTCGCGAGCCGGTACGGGTTCAAAGGCAGCGAAGGCATCGGTGGCGGCTTGCATGTGAACTTTCAGCTCGAGCAGGGATTTTCCGGCGTGTCAGGCGCCGCCGCGAACGGAACCGCGGCTTTCAATCGCCAGGCATGGATCGGACTATCCGGCGGATTCGGCGAACTACGCTTCGGCTTGCAAAACACGCCGCAATACATCTTCCTGAATCCGGAGCTCGATCCCGTTGCGGTGATGAGCATGGGCTCGCCGATGCTCAATTTCAACAGCCTGACGATTCGCGTCAGCAACGCGATCGCGTATTTCACGCCGAACTTTCACGGGCTGACCGCGCAGTTCATGGTGGCGATGCGTGATTCGACGACGAAGCCGACCAACGGTATCCAGTTCTATAACGCGGCTGCGCGCTATGAGAATGGTCCGTTTCGCATTGCCGCCGGATACGAGCAGGCGCAGAACGCGTCAGGAACATCGACGCTGAAGGTGTTCAACGCCGGTGTGTCGTACGGCATCGGCAACGCCCGGCTTTTCGGCGCATACCACACCGAGAAGCAGACGGACAACAGCGTGAAGCGCGACTCGTACGAAGCCTCGGGCTCCTGGCTGTTCGGCCCGGCCGATCAGCTCGTGCTGATGTACGGTTACGTTCATGACCGCACGGGCAACGGCAACAATGCGCAGCAAGTCGGCATGACTTACGAGCATTACCTGTCGAAGCGGACCACGCTGTATGTGTCGGCCGCATTCATCGACAATCGCAACAAGGCCGCGTTCACGCTGAACGGCACTGCCTATGCAGGCGTGACGGTTGCGCCGGGATCGAATGCACGCGGTGCGATTTTCGGAGTCGTGCACAAGTTCTGAAGCGCTGCCACGTCGCCTGCCGACGATTGCCGGCCGCGTTCTACGTCGATGCCCCGGATCGCGCCGGACACCGAATCGCCGATTGCGACGTTGCTTTCGCCGGGCAGCCCCGGACGCCGCTGCCTGCATCGGCAATTGCGTCCTTGTTACGACAGCGTGACGCGCTTCTCCGACATGACCTTGCGAGCGTAGACCTCGTCAAGGTCTTTGCCGCTGGCGGCTCCGTTCGGCGCGTCGGGCGCGACCGGACTGCCGACCGTGAGAATCGAACGATTGCGGGCGACGTTGACTCCGTAATTGAGTCGAGCCTCACCGCCCATATCGGCACAACGACGCGCAGCAGCATATTCGAATGCTTTTGTCGCTCCATTTCCGACCAATATGGCAACGCCAATAAAAAAAGGCACTGCGCGTCGAACCCGCAGTGCCCCGAGACCCAGCACGAACCGCTTTAAAGCTTCGGAATATAAAGCGGCATCGAGTCTTCCCACAGCGTATCGGTAATCGCATGCCGGTCGCTACCGTCCGCATTCATCACCCAGTTCTGGCCGTCCGGCTGGAACGTGTCGTCGTACAGCGACAGCTCGTCGCGAAATCCGTACTCGCCCGAGCTGTACGCGATGCGCCCGTCCCATGTCCACGTCGCGTGAGCCTGGTTGGCGCCCGGCGGCGTCAAGCGGCGCACGTCGGTGCCATCCGGCTTGATCGTGTACACGTCGAAGTGAAACTTGTTCGCGTCGTTCGGGTTCACCTCCTTGCGCGTGAACACGATCCTCGTGCCGTCCGGCGACCAGCCGGGGAGATTGTCGGGCTCGGTGGTCAGCACCATCGTCTTACGCGTGTTCAGATCGAGAATTCGCAGGCCCTTGTCGGTCTCGCTCCACACGCGATAGACGATGCGCGTGCCGTCCGGCGAATAGCTCGGGAAGCCCGCGTTCTCCTTGCCGTCGGTCAGGATCTCCGGCTTGCCGTTCATGCTGCCGTCGGCCCTGATGCGCGCGATGCGGCCGGGCATATGGGCTCGCGTGAAGAACCAGCTGCCCACGCCAAACGCAACCCACTGCTTGTCCGGCGACCACGTCGGCTGGAACGCACCCGCGAGACCCATTGCGACCAGCTTGGGATCCAGACCGCTCGTCGCCGGATCGTAGATGTGGCGCGCATGACTGAAGTCGGTATCCGCGACGACGATCGACGAGCCGACCGCCTTCTCCGTGTACACGAGCGATTTTCCGTCGCGCGACAACTGCGGGAACACGTCGACGAAGCGATAGTTCCATTGCGGATCGAAGCGATATAGCGGCATACCGTTCGGGTGGAACGGTTTGCTGTACACGACTTTCTCGTAGACAACCTTCTTGCCGTCCGCCGAATAACGCGGCGAGCGAATACCGCTGCCCGCCGTCGCACGGGACTGCCCGGCGGTCGTATACAACCCTTCGGCTGCGCCGTTCTTGACCTGATATGCGACGTCGGTCGCGCCAACATATTGCGGGAACACCTTGAATCCCGGCGTATCGGTCAGCTGCTTGCGCACGCCGGTCGCGACGTCCACCTGCATGATCTGCGAGCTCACCTTGCCAATCGCTTCCGGGCGGTGCGCACCCCAGGTCGATTCCACCGGGGTTTCATAAAACACGATCTGCTTGCCGTCGTTCGACCACGACGGCGATCCGTCGGCGTAGCCCGCACGCGCCGCGATCTGTCGGAATCCCGTACCGTCCGGACGAATCTCATAGATGGCCGTTTCCTGCGTGCGCTCCCAGCCAACCGGCAAGTTGTGACCGCGCCACTCGGTGCCGAGATCGGAAGAAAACGCGATCCATTTGCCGTCCGGCGACCACGACGGCCGGAAGAAGCTATGCGGCTTGTCCGGATCGAAGCGGATGTCGCCCGTCACGTTGTGCAAGGCGCCAGTCTTCAGGTTAAGCGTCCAGATGTTGGTCGTGCCCCAGGTGTCGTTATCGCGACGCGACGATACAAATGCAATCACGTCCGGATCGGCCGGGTCGTAGACGGCCGCATCGCTCACACCGGTCCAGTCCGTCAAACGCTGCAGGCCGGTCCCGTCTATCCGCACGCGATACAGGCTTGCATGACCAAGACCGTCGCGCTCCGACGTGAACACGACCCATTTGCCGTCCGGCGAAAACGAGCCGTGGTAGTCGAAGCCGCCGGACGCGATCAACCGGTGTTCGTCGCTGCCATCGGCATTCGCGATGTACAGTTCCGACGTCGTGGGGCCGATGCGGTAAAGCAACAAGTCCCCTTTCGAACCGTCGGTCGCTGCTCCGGCTGCCGAAACGAACGCAGCGGCCACGGCAAACGCTGCAAACGACAGCGGTTTTCGTTTTATCTGAAGCGAAGAACACACAGTAACCGTCTCCATTTTGTAGTGAGGATCACATCGGTCTGCATCGTCCGGCAACGTGCGAGTGCCGGCAAACGACGTTTCTCTCGTCGACATGAATGCCGGCGGCTCAGTCGGCTGCGCGCCAGTACATGAAGCCCATTCCCTCGCCGGTGCCGGCCGGTGTACGCCAGCACGGAACGTAGTCGACCAGCGTCATCGGGGCGCCGGTCTTTTCCATCGCTTTCATCACGCTCGCATAGAGCTTGATTTCGGACGTGCCGGACTGATACGCACGGTTGTCGATCGCCGCAAGGCCGTCGTAGTCGTAGTCGGCGAGCATTTTCAGGATTCGGTGGTCGAACTCCTCGTCGTTCACGAAATGCGACAGGCCGCCGGACGCGAAAATGCCGATCCGCACGTCCTCCGGCCACGCGTTCAGCGCGTCGCGCAGCACGTCGCCGAATGCAATACAGCGCGACATCGACGGTTGGGTCGGCGGATAGAAGCAATTCATCAGCACCGGTACGTGAGGCGGCGGATCGTCGCTCATGATCTGGTGGTACACGAAGCTGTATGCGTGCGGTACCACGGGATAGTCGGGCAACGGCTTCATCCATACATTGTCGGGCCATGCGAACAGGTCGGTGAGGTCGAAGCCCTCGCGCTGAAACCGTTCGATGAGCCAGGCGGCGAGTTGCGGATGACAGCGGTGTGTGACGTGCCGATCCGGCGCATAGACCGCACGCTGGGGCGGCCCGTTATGCACTTCAGCGCCGCTGTAGATCGCAATCGACGGCGACTGATGCGTGAAGATTTCCTTCTGGTCCTTGCCGAGGATGATCGCGACGTCGATGCGTGCGTCGCGATACGCAGCGGCCATCGCGTCGAGCGCCGCCCGGCAGCGCGCCGCACGCGCGCGGCGCTCCTCGAGCGTCAGATACGGCTCGAAAGCGGCACCGCGATGCGCTTCGAGTTCGGGATAGGTCCATGTCCGGTTACGGAACCACAATTCAGGGTTCGCGCGGTCGCGTTCGCCGTTCTTGAGCCAATCCTCCGGCGCCTGCCCCAGCATGCCGCTATGGGGCACCGCCATCCCGAATACGATTTTCGCCATGTATGAAATATCCAGTCCAATACCGCGGGATCACCCGCCGTTACGTTTATCCGAAAGGAAATCCGGAAAAATTCCTGTGGTCGGCGACGGTTACGCCTCGCGCAACGGGCGCGGCGCCATGCTGACCTTCGGCGCCCATTCAGGGCGAAACAGCGTCAGCGTCGCCACTGCGCCGATCAGCAAGAACACGAGGATCACCATCATCGGCAGGTCGTAGCTGTTGCTGACGTGCAGAAGCCACCCGGACAGACTCGCCGCGACGCCGCCGGCAAGGCTCGTCGCGACCTGCTGCACGCCGGTCACGAGTCCGATCGCTTCGCGCGGAATCAGCGTGAGCCGCGACAGCACGAGATTGTTTGCAGTCGTGAAGCCGAGCAACGACAGCGACAGCACGTTCCAGAACAGCGCCATGTCGAGCGAATGCGCGTACGCGCCGAGCAGTACGGTGCTGCCGCCGCAGAAGCCGGCGATCGTGAAGCCCTTGCGTACGACGAGCGGGTTGCCGCCGCGCGCGATCACGAGATCCGCGGCCCACCCGGCCAGCGCGGCGACGACCGCGATGCCGACGAAGCTGAAGAACGTGTAGAGCCCCGACTGCGCAAGCGACAGTCCGCGCTGCTCGACGAGGTACGCGGGCATCCACGTCATGGAATAGAACGTAAAGTAGCCGTAGCAGAAGTTCGTGATCATGCCGCCCCACACGACCGGACTTGCAAGAACGCTGCCGAGCGATACCGAGCGCGCCGTGCGGCGGGCGTGTCTCAGCGACTCGCGGCTCGGCAGGTCGTTTCGCACGAGCAGCAACCACGGCGCGAGCCACAGCAATCCCAGCAACCCTGTCGCGACGAACATCGCCTTCCACGACCACACGACGATCACCCACGCGGCTACCGGCGCGCCGATCGCCGGCCCGAGCTTGTTGCCCATCGCAAGCAGCCCGACCGCGAGCCCGTTGCGGCGTTCGTCAAAGTTATTGCGAATCCAGCGGTAGCTCGCCGGAATCACGATCGCTTCGGCCACACCGATCACGAGCCGCATGACGACAAGGCCTGCGAGCGTCGACACGGCACCCATGAGCGCAGTCGCGATGCACCACAGCGCAAAGCAGATTGCATACGGCCACTTCACGCCGTAGCGGTCGGCTACCCAGCCCATCGGTACCTGGAACAGGCCGTAGGACCAGAAGAACGCTGCATTGATCCACCCGCGATCGATACTCGTCAGCGAAAATCGCGTCACGAAACTCGCATCTGCCAATGCGCTCGAAATGCTGCTGCGATCGACGAACGAAATCAGTACGCCGAGTGCAAGGAGCCCGAGGATGAACCAATGGTTCGAACCGCTGCGGTGCCCTGGTTTTGCTGTCTCCATCTGCCTTGTCTTCATGGTTCGCACTGCATTGCTACGCGTCCGGCGAGATGCGCACTGCGCGCGCCGGACCACTTGCCAACGTTCCGGCTCGAATCAGCGCCGGGTGCGGCTGCCTTGCCGTCTTACCGAAGAGACCATGCCGGTCTCCGGGGTGCGTTACGCTTGCGGGTCGACGAACAGCTCGTCAATTGACATGCGCCGCGGCGTCAGCCCCTGCTTGAACGCCGTCGCTTCGAGCGCCTCGATAGTCTTGATGTTGTCGTGCAGCCCGTACGGCAGCGGGTCGTGCCCGACGATCTCGCGCATACGCAGGTACTTGTTGTCGCTCGGACCGGCGACTTCGCCCGCATCGAGACGCGCAAGCCATTCCTTTTTTGCCTGAGCGAACGCGTCATATAGCGATTTTGCAATCCACGGGTGCTCGGCGAGTACGGAGTCCTTCACGACGATCGTGCCGTGCATCGGATAGATGCCGGTGCGCGCGTAGTAGTCCGCCTCCAGTTCGCGTGCGTTCGGGAACAGCTCCGGGTAATCCGCCTCCACCTCCTTCCAGCCGCCGGTCGGATTGCCGGTGCGGCCGATGCCCGCCGCCGCGGCAAAGCCGGCCGCGAGCTCGCCGCTCGCCATCATGTCGGCGAGCGACGTACCGTTTGCCGCGTGGACGACGTTCGGCGGCAGCTTCAACTGCGTCACATGCTCCTCGTCGTCGACGACCCACGTGACCTTCGACACGTCGACGCCGTATTCGTCGATCAGGACCTGCCGGGTCCATACGCCGGTCGTCACCGAGTACGCCCGCACTCCCACTTTCTTGCCTTCCAGGTCCTTCGGCGTGCGGACATTCGCGTCCGGGCGCACGAGCAGCCCGCCATGATGGAACGTACGCGTGACGAAAACCGGCAACGCGACGAACGGCGCTCCGAACGCGCGCGCGATGAGGTAAGTGGTTGGCGCGAGCTCGCACACGTCGAATTCGACGTCGCGCACCATCCGTCGGAATGCGCCGATCTGCGGTTTGACCGTCACGAATTCGGCCTGCACGCCTTCGATCGGAATCGAGCCGTTACGGATCGCTGCCGTATGCGGATATTCCGCGATTGCAATCTTGAGAGGGACTTTCCTGATCAACATCGTCTCCGCATGGTGGACCGTCGCCGTTGGCTGAAGCGGAAATGCCAGCGCCGGCGATCGGCTTGCAGACAGAACGATAGGCACAGGGCAAGGCGCCGTCCCTACAAAAATTGCAGATTCGCTGGCACTTTTCGCGAGCGCGGTAACGCACCCCGAAAAAAAGTACCAGCGAAAGCATCGTTTCTACAGAGACGTGGATCGTGCGAGGTTTCTATCATCCGCCGTACACAACAACGAACGCTCGCATTGCCCGGTTCGCGAAGCGCAGCCAGGCCGAAAAAAAACAGACGGAGACAAATGAAAAGGACTTCTCTCGCAGCAGTCGTCATGCTGTCGGCGTGCGCGTATCAGGCCGCTCACGCCCAGTCGTCGGTCACGCTCTATGGCGTCGTCGATAACGGCATCGAATATCAGAGCGGTGGTGCGGGACACGTTGTCCGCGCATCGTCGGGCGGGCTCTTCGCGACCGTCTACGGGTTCGTTGGACACGAAGACCTCGGCGGCGGGCTCCGGGTGAACTTTCAGCTGGAGCAAGGTTTTTCGGCGGTCAACGGCGCACCGCAGAATTCGGCGGATGCCTTCAATCGCCTCGCATGGGTCGGCATGTCCGGGCGCTTCGGCGAATTGAGGATCGGCCGGCAGAAGAAGCCGCAATATCAGTATCTCGACGGCGAAATCGATCCGCTGGCTGCGAAGTCGATCGCGTCGCCGCTGAACGACTTCGACGACGTGTCGGTGCGCGCGAGCAATGCGATCACGTGGTTCACGCCGGCGTGGCACGGACTCACTGCGCAGTTTCTCGTGGCGATGCGCGACTCGACGACTACGCCGTCGAACGGCCTGCAGTCGTACAACGTGGTTGTCAAATACGTCAACGGTCCGTGGCACATCGCGGCCGGCTACGACCGGCAGGACAACGCAGCCGGAACATCGGTGCAGAACGTGTTCACGGCGGCCACGTCGCTGAAGGTCGCCGCCGCGCGCTTCTACCTCGTCTATCACACCGAAACGCAAACCGACCACAGCCAGAACGAGGCGACCTGGTCGGCGTCGGTCTCGTGGCAAATCAACCCGACCAACGAGGTCGCCGCGCTGTATGGCTATCTGCACGATCGCACCGGCAACGGCAACAACGCACAGCAATTCGGCCTCGCATACGAGTATCTGCTGTCGAAATCGTCGATTCTCTATGTCGCCGCGGGGCTAATGGACAATCGCAGACGGGCTGCGTATGGACTGAACGGCACGGAGTACTCAGGCGTCGACGTCACGCCGGGCGCGACCGCGCGCGGCGTCATCGTCGGGCTCACGCACAAGTTCTGATCGGTCGGCGATTGCTCGCGCTGGCCACAAACCCACATGCCTCCCACACTTCGTGAGGGAGCCCGGCGGGACGTCAAGGATCGTCGCGCGCAGGCCGTTACGCATAAACCGCTTTCAAATCAGCGATCTGGATGACGCCGGCGGAAGAAGTGGAAACGGGGCCGAAGCCCTTATGGCGGAAGGCAGCCGACTGCAAGTATCGCTCGCGGAGATCCGCCAGGTGAGACTCCCGCAGGCGCAGATAGCCGCCTACCCACAATCCTGCCCATGTTTGGCGCCCCGCGTTCTGGTATCGACGGCAACGCCCTAACCGCAAAAGATGCGAGCAGTTTCCGGCCAAAATGTCACCTAACAGCGCCCTTACGGACTGGGTTGCGTTCGGACGCTCGCGGCGAGCCACCACGATGCTGGCATGCGTGCCATACGCGGATTCAGATGTCGCAGCGCCTCAGCCGAAGTCATGACGGGGCGCGATCCACAGCTCCGTAAACAGAGCGACCACAGCCCCCGGATGAGCAGCGGCACGTCGGTCGTGTCGCCCTCGTTACGAAAAGGAGCGTTTCGACACCGCCGTTCATCTCATCAATCCCTCGCCCCTCGCTTGCGCGTCGACGTTCTCGGCCTACTCACCGGGTCCGCTGCCAACTTCGCGGGCACGCCGGCAGCACCCGCCCGTTTGAACAGTGGAGAACCCAGCGTAGCTGCACTCATGTCCGACGCCGCCTGAAGCAGCAACGGCGCAAGTTCCTTGAGCCGTGACTCCGGCAGGCGGCTCGTCGGGCCGGCCAGGCTGACGATCCCGACCACCTCGTTCGTGACCGGATTGCGTACTGCGGCAGCGATCGACGTCATGCCGATCTCGTAGGTCTCGATCGCGACTCCGTAGCCGCGCTCACGCGCGCCCTTCAGATCTTTCAAGAACTGCTGGATCGTCTTCGGCGCCCGCGGCACATTCTGCGCCTTTGCACCAAGCCCGCCCTGCTTCGACACCAGCTCGAGCGCACGTTCGTCCGGCAGCGTGGCAAGCCAGGCCTGCCCGCTTGCGGTGCAATGCAGCGGCGGCTGGCTGCCCATGTCGGGGTCGTAGCGCAGCCCCGACTTCGCGCCCTGTGCCTTGCCGACGAAGGTGATGTGATCGTCTTCGACCACACCGAGCCGCGCCAGTTCGCCGGACGCCTCGGCCAATCGGTCGAGCACCGGCTGCGAAATGTCGAACACCCCACTCGTCGATAGGTAGATCAGCGCAAGCGATACCAGCTTCAGCGCAAGCATGTACTCACCATGCTCCCTGTCCTGCCGCACGAAGCCTTCGTCGATCAGCATCGACAGCAGTCGATGCGTACCGCTGCGCGGAATATTGAGCGTATCGGCAATGGTGGCCAGCGACATGCGGCCGCCGTTCTTTGCCAGCAATTCCAGCACTGCGAGCGCACGCTCGAGATTTCCTGCCATAGCGCCTTCTCATTCGTATCGTGATGGCAAATGAGAACACAATTCCATACTGGAACTCAAGCAGATCCTCGAGCGAACGCTCCCGCGACGCGCGCTCAGTGGCCCGCGCTCACGCTGACGGGCACGAAGGTGCCGCGATGACGCGCGCCCTTGAGCAGCACCGCCGCGCCGCCCACCGCCGCTGGCACCGCGAGCGCCGCGAACACCTGCCCGAAGCTCCAGTTCGCGTGCAGCATCGCCGCACCCAGCATCGCGCCCGCAATGCCGCCGAAGCGGCCGACGCCGAGCATCCAGCTCGTGCCGGTCGCGCGCATCTCGGTAGGGTAGGAGCCGGCCGCGAGCGCGCAAAAGCCGGTATTCGAGCCGTTCATGCAATAGCCGATGCCAAGCGCCAGCACGCAGATGACCGCGAACGAATGGGCCGACGCGCCCATGTACCATGCGAGCGCGCCACCCGCCAGCACGGTCGCGCCGAGCGCGCGGTGCGGATTGAAGCGATCCATCTGCCAGCCGATCAGCACTGAGCCGACCGTGCCTCCGGCCTGGAACAGCGCGCCGACGACAGCCGCCTCGCCCAGCGAAAACCCGAGCCCGCGAATCAGCGTCGGCAGCCAGTTGCCGAGCAGGTAGACGGTAAGCAGGCCCGCGAAATAGCAGATCCACAGCATCACCGTGCCGAACGCATGCTCGCGCGACAGGATCGCCCGCACCGGGCTGCGCGCGTCGCGCGCCGGTTCGTGCGACACGAAACGCGTGCGCTCATCGGCGATGCCGGGCTGCACGCGGTTCAGCACGCCGACCAGACGCACGCGCCGGCTCTCCTTCAGCGCAAGATAGCGTGCGGATTCGGGCAGCCATCTCGCGAGCACCGGCACGTAGGCGACCGGCAGCACGCCACCCAGCAGCAGCACCGAATGCCAGCCCCAGGTCTCGATCAGCCATGCGCTCACGAAGCCGCCGCCCGCCGCGCCGAACGTGAAGCCGCAGAACACCGCCGTCACCATCAGTGCCCGGCGCCGCGGCGGCGCATATTCGGCCATCAGCGTGGCCGCGTTCGGCATCGACGCGCCCAGGCCGATGCCGGTCAGGAAGCGCAGCACCGTCAGCGACGCGACGCCGGTCGCAAAGGCGGACGCCACGCTCCATATCCCGAAGAACAGCACCGCGCCGACCATCACCGTCTTGCGTCCGAAGCGGTCGGACATCGGGCCGGCGGTGAGCGCACCGAACGCGAGGCCGAGCAGGCCGCCGCTCATCACGGGGCCGAGCGCGTCGCGCGGAATCGCCCATGCGCTTGAAATCGACGGCGCGATAAAGCCGATCATCACCGTGTCGAGCCCGTCCAGCATCACGATCAGCATGCATAACAGCAGAACCAGCCACTGGAAGCGGCCGACCGGTTGCGCGTCGAGGAAGTACTGGACGTCGAGCGGCTCGATCCGATCCGTTTCGCGATACTGATTAATATGAGGTCGTGGCCGAGCGGCCGCTTGCGAGGAAGTCATCGAATGTCTCCGGAGTATCGTTGTTGTCGTCGCGTCGAATGCCCGGGCCACACGCGGGCGTTACGCCGCAGGTGAAGCCCGGCCCGTCGTTGCCGCCGCGCGCTCAGGCCGGCACGGCCGCCGCGTCGATCACCGCGCGTGTCGCTTCGCGCAGCCGGCGCGCGCGCGCCACCGCAGGGGTCGTGTTCGCCCATTGCTGGTTCGGCACCTCGACGCTCACCGGCAGGTGCGCGGGCAGCGCGCGCAGGATGCCCGTCAGATCGAGGCCGCCGTCACCCGGCATCAGCCGCGCGCAGCGCGCCTGGAACAGCAGCGTGTCGACGTCGGTCGGCCGCTCGGCCGGCGCATCGCAGAACTGCACGTAGCCGAAGTAGTGGCGCGGCAACGCACTCAACGTGTCGAGCGACGACCCCGCGCGGTCGAAGTGGATTGGATCGACGATCAGCCCGGTGTTGCGACGGCCACATGCATCGACGATGCGCGCGCCGATGTCGAGATCCTTCACGTCGGTCCACGGCATCGGCTCCAGCGACGGCGACAGGCCGAGCGGCGCGGCGAGATCGCACAGACGGCCGAGCCGCTCGACGGTGCGCGCTTCGTCGGGATCGTTGCCCGCGACGAGCACGTAGCGCGCGCCAAGTTCCGCGGCCGTTTCGAGCATCGGCAGGTAGTCCGTCACGTCGGTATCGGGCTTCAGACGTGCGATTTCGACGTCGAGCACGCGCATGCCCGTATCGCGCAGGACCGCCAGCGTCTCGCGCCGCAGCGGCGTGTCGCCGACAATCGCGTGGCGGACCTCGGTATCGGTGGCCGGCAGCAGGCGCAGGCCGACGTAGTCGTAGCCCGCGTCGACCGCGCATTGCACCATCTGCGGCGGATTCAGCTCGAGCACGGTCAGCGCCGACAACGACAGCGCGCGGGATTGAGGCTGGGTCATGTCGTCTCCTTGATCGTCATCGCGTCACGTTCAGCGCAGCGGCGAAAACGGCGCGGGCACACAGATCGTCGAGGCCATCGTCGTCAGGTGCGCCGGGCCGCCCTTCGGCGGCCAGATGCCGTCCTTGACCGCTTCCGCCCGAATGCGCGAACGCTCGTCCACGCTCGCATACGGCCAGATGTTCAGAAAGCGCGGCACGTCGCCGTCGAGCGCATACATCGCGCCGACCAGCGGCGAGCGCTTGATACGTTCCGGCACGGCCTGTTCCCACACGTCGATCGTCTGCTGCAGGCTGCCGAGCTTCGTGCCGTACACGCGCATCTCGTAGATGCCGCCGTGCACGGCCGGCTCGATCGGCGGCAGGAACGGGAACAGCGCGTAGCTGCCCGTCTTCACGTCGACGATGGCGTCGCCGCAGCCGAACGGGTTGCCTTCGAGCAGCATTCGCTTGCGCTCGGCGACCAGTGCGGCTTCCGACGCATAGCCGCGCAGCACCAGCACCTGGCCGAGCGCGCCGATGTCGGAATACCAGCAGCCGAGCAGCCTGCCGCCCTGCGGATCGCCGCTTGCCTGGATCCCTTCGAAGACCCGCGCATTCGCGCCGATCTTCACCGTAAGCGTCACTACGTCATACAGTGTCATTCCATTGTCCTCGAGGATGAATCGACGCCGGGGCGCGCGCCATCGGGCGCGGCGTCGGCAAGAGAAAGCGCGGCGAGATAGCCGAAGGTCATCGCAGGCCCGAGCGTGATGCCGCCGCTCGGATAGCAGCCGCCCATCATGCTGGCTGCATCGTTGCCGACCGCGTAGAGGCCGGCGATCGCCGCGCCGCTTCGATCGAGCACGCGCGCATCGCGGTCGGTCGCGAGGCCCGCGAACGTGCCGAGGCTGCCGGGCAATAGCTTCACGGCATAGAACGGCCCCGCCTCGATCGGCGCGAGACACGGATTCGGCCGATGCGCCGCATCGCCCTGCACGCGGTTGTACGGCGTCGAGCCTTTGTGAAACGCCGGATCGGCGCCCTGCTTCGCATACTGGTTGTACGCGGCCACCGTGTCCGCGAGCGCACGCGCATCGATCCCGCACGCGTGAGCCAGCGCATCGAGCGTCGCGCCGCGCTTCAGGTAGCCGGAACGCAGGTACGGGCCGACCGGGAACGGCCGCGGTTTCGAAAAACCGAGCCCGTAACGCCGCTGGAAACGGTGGTCGCAAATCAGCCATGCGCAGACTTCGTCGCCGGCGGGCGTCGTATCCAGCAGCGCGGAGATGAAGTCGTGATACGACGACGCCTCGTTCACGAAGCGCCGGCCTGCGCGCGTCACCGCGATCACGCCCGGTTTCGCGCGCTCGATCAGGTGCGGAAATGCAACGGCGGCGGCGCCCGCTTGCGGCACCAGCGACACGGGCGCCCACGCGGCCGGCGCATCGAGCGTCTGGTCGAAATGCGCGCCGACCGCTTCGCCGAGCCGGATGCCGTCGCCGGTATTGCAGAGCGGCGCTGCCGACCAGTGTTCGCGCCCGGACGGCGTATACGCGAAAGTCTGCGCGCGCCGCGCCGGATCGTGCGGAAAGCCGCCGCACGCAAGCACGACCCCGCGCGCTGCGCGTACCTCGTGCACGACGCCGTCGATCTCGACCCGCGCGCCGGTCACGCGTTCGGCGTCGCGCATCAGGCCGATCGCTTTCGCATGCGTGCGCAGGTCGACGCCGCGATCGGCCGCCGATTTCAGCAGCCGAGCGACGAGCGCATTGCCGTTGACGAGATGCATCGAACGTCCGTAGCGCAGCTTGTGCCACGCAAATTCAGCTAGCCGGCGACTCGCGTACAGCGCCGACTTCGGCGAGCGCGTCGCGCGATAGAAATGCGCGAGATCCTGCCCGGACGCGAGCGCCATCCCCTTGAGCGTCGTGACCGATAGCGGCTCGCGCAGCTTGTCGATCAGCGGGCCGAGCTCGCGGCCGTCGAACGGCATCGCGCAGACCGAGCGCCCGCCCGCACCGGCGCCCGGCGTCGTATGGAAATCGGGAATGCGGTTGCCGTCGATGAAGCGCACGGCCGTATGCCGTTCGAAGAACGCGACCATCTCCGGGCCGCGTTCGAGCAGCGCATCGACCTTGTCGGCGTCGTAGTGCGCGCCCAGTTCGTGCTTCAGATAGGTGCGCGGCGCGTCGATGTCCTCGCGGATTCCCGCGCGCGTCGCGAGCGGATTGCGCGGAATCCACATCCAGCCGCCCGACCACGCGGTCGTGCCGCCGAACACGGCCTCCTTCTCCGCGACGATCACGCGCAGGCCCCGCGCGGCCGCCGTCACCGCCGCCGCGAGCCCGCCCGCGCCGGAGCCCAGCACCAGCACGTCGCAGTCGAGTATCGGTTCACGCTTCATGTTCGCTATCGCCCGTTCAGTGTCCCCAACGCCGGATGCGATGTCATCGCGACGTTTGTGGAATGTTCTTTCGATGTGGAATACTATTCCACTAATTCGAGTTTCGCAAAGACTTTGTGACGACAGGGAGGCACGACAATGCGGGTACTGGTAACGGGCGGCAGCGGTTTTCTCGGCGCGTGGATCATCAGGAGGCTGCTGGCACGCGGCATCGACTGCGTGAGCTTCGACGTGGGCGCGAACCCGCGCCTGGTCGAAGCGCTCGCCCCCGCGCGCGCCGCGGCGGTGCACTGGCGCACGGGCGACGTCGCCGATGCGGCGGCCACCGCGCGCGCGCTCGACGGCTGCGACGCGGTGATCCATCTCGCCGGCATCCTCACGCCCGCCTGTGCGGCCGACCCGCTGCGTGGCGCGCAAGTCAACCTGATCGGTACGCTGAACGTGTTCGAGGCCGCTCGCGCGGCCGGGCTGCGGCGCGTGCTCTATGCGAGCAGCGCCGGCGTGTTCGGCCCGGACGACGGCGCGGTGCCGCTGCCGCAGACCCACTACGGCGCGTTCAAGCTCGCGTGCGAAGGCTCGGCGCGTGCGTACTGGCACGACCACGGGATCGCAAGCGTCGGCTTCCGCCCGCTGGTGGTCTACGGCGCCGGACGCGAGACCGGCTCGAGCGCCGGGCCGAGCCTCGCATGCCGCGCGGCCGCACGCGGCGAGCGCTATACGATTCCGTTCAGTGGCACGACGGGCCTCGTCTACGCGGACGATGTCGCGGCTGCGTACGAGGCCGCGCTGCTGCACGACTTCGACGGCGCGCACGCGTTCACGCTGGCCGGCGAGATCACGCCGGTGACCACGCTGATCGAGCGGATCGCGGCCCTCGCGCCGGATGCGCACATCGATGCGGACGGGCCGCCGCTGCCGATCGCGACGGACTTCCTCGACGATCCCGCGCTCGCGCGGTTGCTGCCGGGCCTACCGCGCACCGCGCTCGATGACGGCCTGCGGCAGACCATCGCGTTCTATCGCCACGGCGTGCCGGCGCTCGCCGCGGCCGGTCGCTAGGGCCTGTTCACGGTCACGACGGCGGCGGGCGCCACCGCGGTGCGCGCCGCCACCGCGCGATGCACGGCGAGCGTCGCCGCGAGTGTGCGCGCCGCGTCGTCCGCCGAACACAGCGGCGCTTCGTCGCCGGCGATCACCGCCGCGAAATGGCGCAGCTGCTCCTGGTAAGGGTCTGCGTCGTGCGGCGTGCAGCGCTCGACCGTCAGCGGCTCGTGCCAGCCCTTCGCGCCGCGATACGCCCAGAGATCGAGCTGCGGCAGCGTGAGCGACGCATCGGTGCCGATCAGGAAATGGGTATTCACCTGCTGGCGCGGATAGTGCGCGGCCTCGCCCGCGGCGAGATCCCAGTTCCACGGCGACACCGCACAGTCCGACACGGCCAGCGTGCCGAGCGCGCCGCTGTCGAAGCGCAGCAGGACCGCAGCCGTGTCCTCGACGTCGAAACCGCGCACGCCGTTCGAGCTCTGCGCGCAGACTTCGACGATCTCGCCGAGCAGGAAACGCATGATGTCGATGTCGTGAATCAGGTTGATCAGCACGGGGCCGCCGCCTGCCTGGCGGCGCCACTCGACGTCGAAATACGCGTCGGGCTTGTAGAACGTCGCGAGCGCATTGGCCGCGACGGGCCGGCCCAGCCGACCCGACTGCACGATCTCGCGGGCACGCCGCAGTATCGGATTGTGCCGACGATGGTGCCCGACCAGCAGCGGTACGCCGGCTTCGCGCGCGGCGCGGCTCATGGCAGCCGCCGCGTCGACGCTGTCCGACACCGGTTTCTCGATCAGCGCGGGGACGCCGCGCGCGATACATGCGAGGCCGACCGCCACGTGTGTCGCATTCGGCGTCGCGACGATCGCGCCGTCCGGACGCACCTCGTCGAGCATCGCCGCGTAGTCGGCGAACCAGCGCAACCCCTCGGCGCGCGCGAACTGCTCCGCCGCCGGCGACGGGTCCGCGATCGCCACCACCTCCACCTGCGGATGCACCCGCGCGCGCTCCACATGCATCCGTCCGATCGCACCAGCACCGATCACTGCCAGCCGTCTCCTTGCCATCGCTTCATCTCCTTTTCGGGTTTACGACGCGTGTCCGCGACCAACCGGGTGAATACCCCGATTTCTTGAAATCGTCTTTGATTGTTGAATGCTATTCCAGTTTGAACTAGAGTTCACCAAAAAATTGCCGCGCGCCGCGAGGGCGCGGCGTCGACCCATCACCGGGAACAGGAGCGCAGACAGATGACGGACCAGCACCAGCAGGACGACACCCTTTCCAGCCATCGGCGCGACGCATCCGACAGCCCGGCGCCGTCGCGACGCGCGTGGCTCGTGACCGCGGGCAAGGCGCTCGCGGGCGGCGCGGCGGCGCTCGCCGCGCCCGCGATCGTGCGCGCCCAAGGCGAGCAGCCGCTGAGGCTCGGACTGCTGATGGCCAAGCAGGGCGTATGGACCGAACAGGGCGAAGTGATCGCCAACGGCGTCAAGCTCGCGCTCGACGACGCAGGCAACCACGCGCGCGGCCGCCGCATCGATCTCGTGTGGTACGACGAACCCAATCCGCAGTCGGCGCAGCAGAACATGCAGAAGCTCGTCGAGCAGGACAAGGCGATCGCGGTGATCGGCGGCACCAACAGCGGCACGTCGCTGGCGATGTCGTCGGTCGCGTGGCGCACCAAAACGCCGTATATCGCGCCGAACGCCGCCGCGCGCGAGCTGACCGGCAGCAGTTGCAACCCGTATACGTTCCGCGTGCTAAGCCCGACGCCCGTCACCTGCCGCGCGCTCGCGCCGTCGCTGTTCGCGATCGGCAGGAAATGGCACTTCCTGGTCGCGAACTACGCGTACGGACAGGACATCCAGCGTTCGATGTCCGAGCTGCTGAAGCAGTCCGGCGGCACGATGACCGGCGCGGACGTCACGCCGCTGAACACGACCGATTTCAGCTCGTTCATCCTGAAGATCCGCCAGTCAAAGCCCGACGTCGTGCTGCTCGGGCTGCCGGGCGGCGACCTGTCGACGTTCCTGAAGCAATACGCGGAAATGGGCATGAAAGGCCGCATTCCGGTCGCGTGCCCGATCATCGGCGATTCGGATCTGTGGTCGATCAGCGTCGATGCGGCCACCGGCTACTACGGCAAGCCGTGGCACTTCAGCTCGCCCGGCCATTCGGCGGACGAAGTCGCGTTCGTCAAGCGCTACACGGCGAAGTACGGCAAGCCGCCCGCCGACAAGGCATGGATCGGCTGGTTCACGACGCGCGCGCTGCTGCAGGCGATCAACCAGGCGAAAAGCACGTCCGGCGCGGACATCGTGCAGAGCCTCGAGACCGTGCAGCTCGTCGACGGCAGCGGCCCCGCGCACTTCCGTCCATGGGATCACCAGCTGCTGCGGCGCTGGACCGTGTTCAAGGTGAAGGACCGGATCGCCGACAAATGGGACTGGCTCGACCCGATCTCCGTCGTGCCGCAGAACCCTGCCGAACTCGACCGCCTGTACGGCACGCGGCAGGAGATCGGCTGCACGATGGCCGCGCGCTGACGGCGCGCCGCCGCCTCGCCGGCGCATGCGCCGGCA